>CAIJPI010000214.1 GCA_903822525.1 uncultured Bacteroidales bacterium
CGATGCAAGGAAGGGTCCGCCGCCCTCGGTTTTCCATTTGATTTTCCTGAGCTTTAAATCAACGCAGTAAAAAACTCCGTCGTAGTTACCGAAAAATGCCAGGTCGCCGCTTATTGCTGTTGAAGCAGGAATATAAGTGCCGATGTTGATATTTCCCGAAGCCTTTCCATTTACAGTATTTACCATATGCAGTATGCCGTCGCATCCTCCGAAAATAGCCTTTTTACCGTTTACAGAAGCTGCCCCGTTAATATAATTGCCTGTTTCATATTTCCATAAAACCTTACCGGTAGTTGCATCAAGGCAATGCAGAAAGTAGTCGTAGCTTCCGAAAAGAATGCGTTTCTGTTTTCCATCCGGGCCCATGACCCAGTTGCAGGAACCGGAAATCTGCCCATCTGTAGTATACTTCCATTTAAGTTTTCCATCTAAAGCATTAATGGCAAAAAGCACCCCTTCGAGGGAACCTGCGAAAACGACATTGTCGATAACCATAGGGGGAGCTTCAACAGCCGATCCCATATTGAATTTCCATTTCAAAGCACCTGATGCGCTGATTGCATATAAAAAGCCATCATCTGAACCTACGAAAATAGTATGGTTATAAATGACAGGAGAAGATTTTATGGCATCTTCTGTTTTAAAGGACCACAAAAGCGTGAGCGGAGGTGATATCGTAGCTGGTGAAACCCCTGTAAGCTGGGCATTTCCCCTGAACGCAGGCCAGTTTTCGCTGCTGTCCGACTGGGCTGCCGCCGCAAGGGAATTGGTTAGAAAAAGGAATGAAATGAGAAGACGGGGATTCATTTTTGGAGAAATGGCTTAGGTTTTTTGGGTTAGGGGTTGGGGATGATCAAGGGTTATGCCTTTTAACGTGGAGGCTCTTTCTTCCTGTTCCTTGAAAGCCATGGCACCGGTAGGGCAGGCTTTTACGCATGCTTCAGCGGTTTTTTTAAGTGCTGCCGAAACGGTTTCATCGAAAGGAACGCCAATTCTTACATCGAAGCCCCTTCCAATATAGGTGAGTCCGAGGGATTCTTCCCGGGTGCTTATTTCGACACATAATCCGCAGCGTATGCATTTTTCGGGCTCATAAACAATCAGGTTATGGTGAACCGATTTGGTGAAGGGATTACGTTCAGGACCCAGGTGTTTTTTACGGTTCACCGAATATTGATCGGCATAGATACGCAGTTTGCAGGAAGAGGGTTTGCGGCAGTCGCAATGCAGGCATCGCCTGGCTTCGGCAATGGCTTGTGCTTCGCTATATCCTGCGATAAAACCGCCAAAGGGCTCAACAGGAATAACGGGTGAGCTTTCTTTCAGATATTCTTCCTGTTCAGGTTTTGTAAGATGGCCGAAAGAGGAATTAAAGTGAATTTTAGCCTTGACAACATGGGTGTTAAGGTAGGTTCCAACTTCGGTTGCGGCAATTCGTCCCTGGGCGGCAGCTCTTACCGCCATTTCATGTTCGCGGATCATGTTACCGCAGGCAAATACTCCGGGACGCTGTGTTTTCAGCGTTTTTTTATCAGCCAGCTCATGATCTTTCCCGACTGTCAGGCCAAAATCTTCAACCGGCTGATTGTTCCGGTTGCCGGTTGCCAGGATCACGGCATCGAAGCGGGGGATGATAACACTCTCAAAAAAGTCAGGAGTAACGGGCTGGTTTAATTGAAATATTGCACCCATTCGGCTGATGCATTCAATTTCGGCATCGAGCATTTCGCGAGGGAGTTTATCCTCTGTAATATTGTAACGCATTGCCCCGCCTGCAAGTTCATTTTTATCGAAAAGGGTGCAATCGTGCCCGGCACGTAACAGGTAAAAGGCTGCTGAAAGACCGGCGGGACCAGTCCCGATTACTGCAATTTTCTTACCGGTTTTAGCTACATCCGGCATCAGGTTCTGCAGTCTTCTCCCTGTATCCTGTGCGGTAAATCGTTTTAAAAGGCAAATGGAAACGGCCCCGTCAATAGGTTTGCGACGGCAGGCTTTTTCGCATGGAGCCGGGCAGATATACCCAAGTATGAGAGGCAGTGCTATTTCGTTGCGGACAATATCCAGTGCTTTATCAAATTCGCCATTAGCGATATACCGGTTCATCAGCGGAATATCCATCCCGGCAGGACAGGAGAGTGTACAGGGTGCTTCGCAATCGCCGACATGGTCGCTAAGCAATAATTCGAGGGCGTCGCGCCGAATGTCAAAAACATCGGGCGAAGAGGCAATGATATTCATTCCTTCGGCAGCAGGCATGGCGCAGGAAGGAAAGTAGCTGCCTTTATCTGCATCTTTCACCATGCAAACCATGCACGAAGGGTGGCACGAATGGCCTTCGAGATAACACATCGCAGGAATTTCGATGCCCAATACAGCAGCAGACTGAAGAACAGTGGTTCCTTCTTCAACCTCAACAGGTGTATTATCTATGGTGAGTTTTATCATTAGTTTTTCATTTGGTTCGAAGCCTATCACTAAATTCCTTTACCATTTCCCAATTAGGATGCCTGATTTCCCAATTTGTTTTTTATAACCATTCCAATTTCTTTATCCGAAGACTCCGGTCCGTCTTCCATCTTCAGACTTCCGACTCCCGACTTCCGACTTCCGACTCCCGTCTTCCGACTTCCGACTCCCGACTCCCATCTTCCGACTCCCATCTTCCGACTTCCGACTCCCATCTTCCGACTCCCATCTTCCGACTTCCGTCTTTACACAACCTCCACCGCATCCACAGGGCAAACCTGGCGGCAGATATCGCATTTTATGCATTTTTCCATATCAATGACATGGATTTCATACGGTTTAAATCCGATAGCCTCTGAAGGACATCGCTGGGCACATTTGGTACAGCCGATACAATCATCCGTAATTTTATAAGTGATGAGTGGCAGACATTTTCCTGAAGGACAATGCCCGTTCATATGGGCTTCATACTCGTGCCTGAAATAACGGAGAGTGGAAAGAACAGGGTTTGGAGCTGTTTTGCCTAATCCGCACAGGCTGCCCTGACGGGTGCTTTCGGCCAGTTTTTCAAGATGGGTAAGATCTTCAGTTTTAGCTTTTCCACTGCGAATTTTATCCAAAAGTTCAAGCATCCGGGTCGTGCCGATGCGGCAGAATGTACATCTGCCACACGACTGATCCTGTGTGAATGACAGGAAATAGTGGGCGATATCAACCATACAATCTGAATCATCGAGAACAATAAGTCCACCGGAACCCATCATAGCGCCTACTTTTGACAATTCTTCGAAATCAATGGGAAGATCATACATCGAAGCGGGAATGCATCCGCCCGAAGGTCCGCCGATCTGAACGGCTTTGAATTTGCGATCGTCTGCAATGCCTCCCCCGATTTCTTCAACGATTTGCCTGATCGTTATACCCATAGGAACTTCAATAAGTCCTCCCCGGTTTACTTTTCCTGCCAGTGCAAAAACTTTGGTGCCCTTGCTGCCGGAAGTTCCTGTTTTGGCAAATGCTTCAGCACCATGGCGGAATATCCAGGAAACCAAGGAGAATGTTTCAGTATTGTTTACCAGAGTAGGCTTACCCCAAAGCCCTTTTACAGCAGGGTAGGGCGGACGCATTCGCGGAATACCGCGTTCGCCTTCGATAGAAGCAATCAAAGCGGTTTCTTCTCCGCAAACAAAGGCGCCGGCACCTTCAAAAATCCGGATATCGAAGGAAAAGCCACTGTTCATAACCGAAGTTCCGATAAATCCGTTTTCACGACAAATCAGCAGGGCTTCATTAATACGCTTTACCGCCAGCGGATATTCGGCACGGATATAAAATACTCCTTGGGCGGCACCGGTGGCATATCCTGCAATCAGCATCCCTTCGATAATGCGGAAAGGATATGACTCAAGCAGCATACGGTCCATAAATGCACCCGGATCACCTTCATCGCCATTGCAAATGATATATTTCACGGCATTGTCCTGGTCTTTAACCATCTGCCACTTTCGTCCGGTCGGGAAACCGGCACCTCCGCGTCCCCGTAATCCGCTAAGTGTAATCTCATCGACTACCTGCTGGGGTGTAAGTGTATTGAGGCATTTCTTTAAGGCGGAGAAACCTCCGCCCTCAAGATATTCATTAATATCGCAGGGTTTGACAACACCCCGGTTTTCAGAAGCAATAGCCATTTGAGGGCCAAGAAATTCAGAGATAGGTGTATCGCGCTGTTCGGCGGCATATTTCCGGAAGGATGTTGGTTCGCCTTCAATTACCGCATTCTCGAAAGTGTTAACGAAATTATTTTTTAACCTGTTGAAAAAACCTTCAGGACGGAAATGACTCAGCACAACAGCCTTTACCTCCTCAGGTTTGATTTTTGCATAAAATGCAGGCTCCTGCCCGGGTTTGATAATTTCCATTATCGGCACCTGGTTACAGACACCCACGCATCCTACCTGTTTGACATGGACATTGATCTTAGTTTCACGGAGTATTTTTTCGAGCTCCTCCTTAACTTCTGCACTTCCGCTGGCAACGCAGCAAGATCCCAGACCGATGCGTATTTCACCCATCACCTCGGTTGTGAAACTTCTTACAACTGCTTTCTTATGATTGGGATTCCGGCTTTTAGTCAGGAAATCGCGCATAATTTCGCTCACTTTTTCAGGCAGAATATGGCCGTAAGTGATGTCATCAATCTTTATGACAGGTGCTAGAGTGCAACAACCCAGGCAGGCAACTTTTTCGAGGGTAAACAAGCCTTCAGGATCAGTTTCTTCACCAATGGTGAGTTTCAGCTCGCGTGAAATAGCATCGAAGACTCTTGATGCACCCTTAACATGACAGGCAGTTCCGGTACAAACTCGTATGATATGCTTTCCGGAAGGCTTATGCCTGAATTGGGTATAGAAGGTTGCGATACCGGTGATACGTGAAGGTGTGATTTCCGTGATTTTACAAACATGTTTCAGCGCTTCTTCAGGCAGGTAATTAAATTCCTGCTGAATATCCTGAAGTATTGGAATAGCTGCATCAACAGACCTGCCGCGCTTTGCGACGATCTGCTCAACAGTTTGGATTATATTCTCGGGTGAAGGAAGCATTACGTTTATTACGAATTAAAGCTGATAGTATTCGATGTTGTCATGGTTTAATTCAGGTGGTGTATTATTTTCTTTGCTTTGTTCATCAAGGAATTTCTGGTATTCTTCCTCAAAGGTAACCTTATGGTGATGTTTTTCCTGGTTGCGGATATACTCCCGAACCGTCTTTACTGCTGAATCAGAGACTGAGGCTGCATAGTATTCATCAGCCCATTCAAATTTTTGACTTATTATTTTTTCCTTATTTGCCCAATGTGATGACTCTCCTTTGATAAGATTCAGGACTTTACTTAACGGCAGATCTGCATTCAGCAGAAGCAGGCAATGCACATGATCTTCAACGCCATTGATAAAGTCGATATGTATGTCATGCTTTTTTGCATACTCACGAATATGTTGAAACAAGGTTATCCTGATAGATTTCTCTAGTATAGGATGGCGGTATTTTGTTCCCCAGACTGCATGTACCCATATTTTTACGTATGACATTATATTCTGTTTTGTCAGGCTTTCAGGCCTGTGGTTTTTGGTTCTTCGAGGCCCCGGCATGAATGCCGGGGTTAGGGGTTTGGTGCCAGGTGGTCTGCCCAGGCATGATGCCGGGGTTAGGGGTGTGGTACCTGGTAGTCAGCCCCGGCATGAATGCCGGGGCAGGAGAGGATGGCAGGTGGTCTGCCCCGGCATGAATGCCGGGGGCGTGGCTCCTGATCGGGTCACTTCCCTATGCAGTACAAGTTCTTATCCCCCCTGATAATGATCTTTCCTTTGACGAATGCCGGTGTGCAGACCGAACCTTCACCCAGGGGTGATTCATTTACAGAGATATATGTCTTATCCGATTTAAAGATATGCATCACCCCTTTCTTATCCAGCTGGAAGATATTGCCATCGGCAAGCATAGGTGAAGAATACGTTGGCGTTGCAAAGTCATGTTCCCAGTATTTGGCTCCGGTTTTGGCATCGTAACAAACCATCATCCCGTAACTGGTCGGTAGAAACAGGTATTTGGCAGTTGCAATCGGGCTGGGAATATCAGAGAGGTATTCATCGCTTTCCCATAACAGCCGGGGTGAAGCTCCAACCTGAACAGCCGCCAGTTTTGAGTAATCATTTACTGAAAAAACTACTCCATCAGCATATGCCAGAGAAGGGCCGACTTCGCCCGAAATGCAGTCATAGCGCCAGAGTTCTGAACCTGTTGCCGGGTTATACGAAATTACAAAGGGCTCTGCTACCAATATGGTCTCCATTTGTTTGCCTGTATTAACAAGAATAGGCGACGACCATGAGATTTTAACATTGCGGCTGGTTTTCCATACCTGCTCGCCGGTCTTGCCTGAAAGTGCCATTACGTATGCACTCCCTGACTGGTCGAATTGCACGATAAGCATATCGTGATACATAATCAACGAAGAAGAATGCCCGTAATGATTTTTAGGAAGTCCCAGGTTTTTTGCCCACACCAACTTTCCTTGCATATCAAGTGCAACCAGGTCACCATTGGCAAAAACAGCATAAACTCTTCTACCGTCGGTGGTGAGTGTTGGTGCTGCAAAACCGGTTTCGTTATTTACTTTTGGTGCAGTGGCTGAACTTCCGGCAATTTTATCTACAACCGAACGCCACAGGATTTTTCCGTCGTTGAGGTTAAAACAATAAACTTCCCTTTTTGCTGCATTGGCTCCCGACAGGAATATCTTATCGTTCCACACAACAGGTGAATTGTAGCCAGGCAGAGGTATGTTTGTTTTCCAATTTATATTCTTCCCGCTCACCCCGTTCCAACTGGTAGGAAATCCCTGCTGACTCACCGTGCCATTGCTGCCCGGGCCACGGAATGAAGGCGAATTACTGTTTATTTCCTGCTGAGTAGGGAAACCATCCAAAGATTGTAACAGCCCTGCTGAATCCCCTACTGCAGCAGTACTGCTGTCGGTTGCCGATGGTTCAGCAGCTGACTGATTGTTATTCGCTGTTGAATCGATGGAGTCAGTTGTTGAAGCGGATGTATTCGAGATCCGGTCAAGTGTAGTTCCAAGCTCGTTGTGTGTAAGGAAAGCGAATAACAACGAAATGCTGACCAGGAAGACTCCTGAATAGATGACCCATCTTCGGTTTAATTTTCGCAAATCCCAGAAATTCCCGGTGGTTGTTTCAGGTAAATCAGGTATTTTGGGTGTGAGCAATTCGACACTTTTCAGGCAGATGATCACTGTAAGAACACTGAACAGGAGCAGGTAACCGCCGGTGCGGATCTGCCATCGGGTAGTAAAAAAGGCCTTTCGGGCTAGAAGGTCGAATTCGCGGATTTCGTTTTTTATCTGTTCATCATCCGGGTTATTCCTGAAACGCTCAATCATGGTTTTCATGGCAGGCGAATTCAAGGGATCACTGCGCTTAACCTGGTAATAATTTACCAAAATCAAAACACATAATACAAAAGCAAGCAACGCAGCGGCAGTAGCAATACTTTGAAGCAAGCTGATGGTTTTATCCGTTGATTTCTGTTTGTACATTCTTAAATATATTACTGTTATTTAATTGTCAGTCATAATCTGTTTCGAAAAAAAGAATTTCATTTCTTCTTTCAGGTTCATGGGATTTGTTTTCAGGGCATTTTCACCGGGCAATAGTCGATACAACGGGCACAACTAAAACATGTTCCTTTATTGGGGATATAATCTGTATGATGCTTTGTAATCATTAGGCCGGCTATTAAACCGCCAAAAACAAGTCCCATAAATCCTCCCAGCAACCAACCGCCCAGGTAGAATTTTCCGAGCATGGCTGAGGCTTCGGCAAAAGCCAGGCTTTGCTGTTTTCCCGATGATTTGAATGCCTGTATTTCGAATGTTTCAGGCTGATTCGAATCTTTTGGCGGACTCACAATTTGTTTTGCCAGCTGCACTTTTGCGTTTACGCCTGCCAGAGATTCATACAATCGCGAGCCTGTCCATCCTCCGGCAAAAATAAGGACCGGTATCAGGATGATGATAAAAATCAGCTTGCGGGCCATGGTGCGTTTGTCTTCAGGATTTTTCACAGTCACAGGGATGTCGATAGCATCGTAGGGACAGGAATTTTCGCATAGGCGGCATTGTATGCAATCGGAAGGCGTGATGGTAAGATGCCGGCGTGAAAAACGGCTGCTCCAGTTTAGCAGCACTCCGTAAGGGCAGAGAAAGCGGCAATAAGGTCGTGCAATAAAGATACCCAGGATAAGCAGAATGCCGGCAAACACAAACATCCCGAACGAAGCGTTGAGCCTCCAGATCCCAACAAACGGATCGTAACGGCAGATGATAAAATCTGTTCCGGTAGCGGCATATAAAACAGCAAGTCCCAGGTAAAGATACGGAATGACTCCTAAAACAGCATTCAGCTTTGATCCCAGTTTCTGAGGGCGGAAGGCCACCAGGTCCTGCATGGCACCGAAAGGGCAAACGCCGGCGCAGAAGGTGCGGCCAAAAAACAGAGTATAAACCAGGGGTGTAACAAAAAATATGAGAGCTGACAGCGGGATGATATAAGATGTATCGAATAAGGCAAGTGTAACATTCTGGATTGAACCTATTGCGCAAACGCAGCCTTCGCGGTAAAACCCAAAATAAGCAAGGGAGAATAACGACATCCAGAATACACCGTTCCGCGATCGTTTTTTTAGTACCAGCCACGAAACTACCGATAATGAAACCAGCAGGACTGCGATATCCATAATGGCAAGTACCTCAGCCCTCGGATCCGGCATCAGGGTTTCGGGTTGTACATATCCCGATTCAAATTCAGGCTTTGGAAAACGCTGTATCCCATACGAGTTCATAACCTGAACTGCGAACAGGAAAACAAGTAATACCAATGCGAGTGCTTTCTTCATTTTACTTTTTAATGCTTAACGCAATTAATTTGCAACCCCTAACCCCCAACCCCTAATCCCTAACCCCTATTTTCATCTTTTGATTCAATTCCCTGCAGCAAATACGGTTTATTTGCCGGAACGCGGCTAAAAGCCTCCGATGGGCAATTGCGTGCTATAGAACATTGGTTGCAGTTCTTGCAGCGGTCGTGGCGCACCTGCAGTTGCAACGAGCCATTGCCAAAAGCACTGCAGCCTTTTACGCACTTGGCACAGCCAATACACAATGCTTCATCAATAGTATACTGGTAGAATGGATCTTCCACAAACTTACGTTTGATAGCGCTGGTAGGGCAAAGCTGGTTTTCGGCAGCTGTCGAAATGGTTTTGGTATCGGGTTTCAGGTATCCTCCGCACAAATCGCAGTACCCGCACATGGCATACACATGTGTTGCTTTAACGGCCGAAGGTGTCATCACGCAATTTTCGGCGCAACGTCCACATTGAATGCATTTTTTGGGGTCAAGCTGCCATACCGTCTGCCTGAAAAGATCTGCTTCGGGCAGGTTGCAGCTATCCGATTTCTGGCAGTTGTTGCACGAAGTCCCCAGCTTACACTGACCCCCCTTTACCGATCGGTAGACCAACACTCCGGATGCAGCAGCCAGCCCTGTGAGGAGGGTTCCGCGGCATAGCAAGTTCAGAAAATCGCGTCGATTTTGCATGACCCTTATTGTTATGGTTTTTTGAGTTCAAAAATTCGTACATACTTTTTTACCGGATCCAGCACCAGAATACGGTTATCCGAATCCACTGCCAGATCGAGGCCTTTGGTGCCCTCCTCAAATTGAGCAGGTGCGGCTACCAGGCAAAGGAATGAGCCGTCAGGGTTATAAATTTTCACTCTTTCAATGGCTTTTTCGCTGGTTACAAACAAGCTGTCGTGAAGAAAAGCGAAATTCGAAGGATTGCAACATCCGCAGAAACCTTCCATGGCCATAGAAGCGATGCCCCACGAAGAAAGTAGTCTTCCGTCGAACGAATACTTTTCGAAACTGTGCCTTCCCGGGTTTACCACCCAAAGATTCCCGTCCTTGCTGATACCCAGATCAAAATACGGACTCGGGATAATAAATCCGGGAACTCCGGTGGCAGGATCTTTCTGCCCTATTTTGCTGATCAGTTTTCCTTTCTTGTCGAAGTGATAAACTACTTTCTGGCCTGCATCGGCTACAAAAACATTATCTCCATCTGTTGCTATACTGGTGATTACTGCATCCGCCCCGCAGGAATTCCATTGTGAGAGCTTCGTGCCGTTGTTATTCCATATTTCGATATGATCGGTCATGCCAAGAAGGATAGAGCCGTTTTTGCTAACCGCGATACACTGGGCTGTCCCTTCAATATTAAATTTATTTTTTAATGTTCCGGTAGCTTCAAAAATCTCGACTCCATCCTTGCCCGATACCAAAATTTCGCCCGAAGTACCGGTAGCCAGGCCATGAATTTCATCGAGGGAAGTTTTTATCTGACCGGTTTCTGAATATGAGGTCAGGGCAGTATCGCCGTTCCGAATTGTATTCAGCTCTAAATCATAAGGATTAATGCTGTCAGGCTTGCTGAAAAAAAAGTCCTTTACCATGAATGCAAGCAAGGCAAGCAACAAAACCAATGCTGAAATGATAATAAGCTTTTGCTTCATTTTCTATTAATTTGAGGTTTCAAATGCTCTTATTATTCTTTTATAAAGTTCAAAGTCCCTTATTTTATTGCTTTTTCAAACATGTAACGAAAACCCTATGCGCATATCAAACATCCCACATTGCACATCATACATCGCACATTCCACATTTCACTCCGCTCTAATATCAAGGCACACAAGCGTTTTCGAATCCCTCATCAGCAGGTAACCACCCGTTATTGCCATAGGTCCCCACGAATCCTGTCCGTCGATAATTTTCGCTTTATCCAGTACGATGAACTTCGATGTTGAGTATTTAGCAATCGTCAGTTCGCCTTCATCGCTCAGTATAAAGAATTTGTTGTCGGCAAGTATATATGGGCCAAGTCCGAAACGCTCGGTTTTACCGCTGCTCATAACGGCAGTATGTAAATTGTTGCTTTTGTAGCATGCAAACTGTGTGCGTAGTTCGCCGGCATCTTTTGGAAGAATTCCGAAAAGGTAACCCTTGTAATATATTGGTGTTTGTTGTTCCGATGCCAGCCCCTCCAACGGTTTGTATTTCTGAATAATATCAGCTGTATACAGTCCCTTGTTTTCGCTTACCTGTATCAGGGCTGCACCGGCTCCATACCCGGCTGTCATATAAATAAGGCCATCATCCATTATAACTGGCGAGGGGGCAATTACGGCAGGCGCAAAGCCGGTTGCTTCCCAAAGTATTTGTCCTTTGTCGGAGCCGGCAGCCGAAACTCCGCATATTGAGCCAATTGAACAATAAACATACATTTTTTTGCCTTTATAAACCATGGGCATAATGGATGAATGCGACATCTTCCGGTTTTTGGGATTAGGCGTTTCCCAGGCTTTTTTCCCTGTTTTACAATCAACGGCTATCATCAGCGATTTACCGCCTGTGGCAATAATGGCGGTATCGTTTTCGATAAGAGGGCATTGACCGGTATACCAGAAAGGCACTTCTGTGTTAAATTCGGCAGCAAGATCAAGTCCCCACAAAAAATCACCGCTAAGCCTGTTTACGCACATTACCTGGCAGCGTGGACCTATAGTAACGACATAGGTATCGTTTACTGCAGGAATAGTGCGCGAAAGGCCATGATTGCGTTTCAGCCTGACATGATAACCGCGTTGCCATAGTTCTTCACCGTTAACCAGCGCAAAACAACGAAGCAGATCCTGCTTGCCTGTTTCGTCATAGTCCAGAATATATACCCGGCCATCGTAAACAGCAGGTGCGGCATGCCCATCGCCAAGGGGTATTTTCCACAGAATTTTCGGGCCTGTTTTTCCCCATCTGTCGATCAGTCGGGTAGTTTCTTTGTTTACGTTATCGTAATCAGCTCCCCTGAATCGCGGCCAGCGCGTACCGGGAATATCGGTACAGGTTTTAAAAAAAGTAAAGGTTTCGCCTATTTTTACAGCCTGAACTACCACTGCCCCGGTCTTGCGTTCATCCATGCCCGGGACGGATTGCCTGAAGGAACTAACCGGATTATACAACAGCCACCAGCACATAATACCAATCCCTGCCACTACAAATGCGGGAAGCAGGTACCTGTATATGTAGGTTTTGAGCATGAAGCAAGGAGTGGATTATTCCAAAACAAAAGTAGGTATTTTGGCGGATACTATTGTGGTTTGTATATATGAAGGGGTTGAGTTTTATGTCCGATTCAAATGATTAATATACCTGAAAAAGTCTTTCTGAAAAGAGTAATATTATTTCTTCCTGATATCATAAGTCAGAAGGACATCCGCATGCCGGAGATACAGCACACCTTCGGAAATTACCGGAATAGTAAAAAATTCTTTTGTACCCACTGGCATCCTGAACGAACTCACCAGTTCCATTTTGCCGTTGTCGGGTTTTACAAGTCCAACCATTCCCTTTTCGGTATAACAGTATAGCATATCGTCGGCAAAGACGATTGCACCTTTATCGAATTTCAGTGAGTCGGAAATCAGTCCGGTTGTTACATCAACACTGCAGTATCTGCGCGGCCTGTATTGGGAAGTATAGATAAAATTTCCGGTTTTCACAAACCCGCCATGCACATCCGATATTTTTTCATTCCGCCAGATTTCGGTAACTGAAAGCCCGTCCTCCGACAAAGCCAGTTTAACAGCGCCATTCCCACTGCCTGTGATGTAGTAAATATTCCCGTTTTCGAAAAACGAGGTATTTGCCTGAATATCGCGTTCTCCCTGTTGAGGATGATTCCAAAGAAGTTCTCCTGATGATGCATCTATCCCGATCAGATTATGGATTGAGAAGTTCACGATTATTTTTCTCGAAGGCAAGGTGATAAGCAATGGTGATGCATAAGCGGTGGAGTCGCCCATAGCTTTCGAAACCCAAACAATATTTCCATCGAAACGGTTCAGGGCCACAACATTTGTATCGGGTCCGCCGGGGGAGCAATAAACCAGGTTATTGCTTACCAAAGGCCCTTCAGCGTAACCAAAACGCACATTTACGCCATGCAGGTCTTTGAGCATATCCACCGACCACTTTTTTATCCCGTTGTTTGCGTCAAAACATATAATGTTCCCCATGCCTGTTGAAACATATAGTAATCCATCAACCAGTGTTGGTGTTGAGCGCGATCCTGTGAAATTTTCCATCCATTCGCGCCCGGTTTCATTTTTCCAGATTAATGTTCCGCTTTTGTTGAAAGCAAAAAGATAACCGATACTATCGATTTCACCTGTAACATAAATACGGTCGCCTGAAATAACGGGAGAACTGTATCCATTGCCTATACCTGTCGCTTTCCATAAAAGTGTGGGGCCATCAGCCGGCCATGATTTCATCAGGTTTGCTTCCTTGTAAATACCATCACGGGCAGGTCCACGGAATTGAGTGACTGTTTGCGCCGATATTTTTACTGACAGGGCCAGAAATGCAATTAACAGAATGGGTTTGATTTTACAGAGCATATAATGGGTGGTATTATTTTAGTTTTTCCTGATATTATAAACCATCAAAGCGCTGCCATGACGGATATACAGAATACCAGCCTTGATTACCGGATGCGAAAAATGTTCTTTTTTACCGGCTGTGATTTTAAACTTGCTCACAAGTTCCATTTTTGAAGGATCAGGTTTAACGAGGTTCATCTCACCACGTTGGTTGTAATAATATAGCATATCGTCAGCCAGTGCCAGCGATCCGATACCGATTTTTAGTGAATCAACTATCTGCCCGGTATTGGCATCAGTACATATCAGAGCCCGTTTCGATTCACTACCGGTATAGATACGGTCGCCGATTTTAATAAAACCGCCCATATAATCATCAACAGCAGTATTCCTCCATTCCTCGGTTATTTGCTTGCCATCAGCCGAAAGTTTCAGCTTCACGCCACAATTTCCATCACCGGCAATATAGTAAAGATACCCGTTCTCATAATAAGCCGAATTGCTGTGTGTATCGCCCATACCAGGCTTGCGCTCAGCAACAGGAATATTATCCTGGCTGTGCGACCACAGGAGTTTTCCGGTAGCAGCATCAATTCCCAGCATATTGTAAGCGCTGAATGTGACAAGAATATTTAAATCCGGTAATTTGATCAGTACAGGCGAATTATACGCCGGAATTTCACCACGACCTTTACATATCCAGTTTATCTTGCCTGTAAAACGGTTGAGTGAAACTACATTGGTATCACTTCCTCCGGGAGTCAGAAAAACCTGGTCGCCATCAAGCAGAGGCGATTCTGCATGTCCGAAAAGTGTGAACCGGCCGTTAAGATCTTTTAGCATGTCCACCGACCATTTCTGCGATCCGTCTTTGGCTTCGAAGCAATAAAGATTTCCCAGGCCCGAGCATACATAAATAAGGTTTCCTTCAACAGTAGGAGTGGAGCGCGATCCCTGATACGAAACAACCCATTCTTTACCAAAAGCGGATTTCCAGAGCAGCTTCCCTTTCAGATCGAAGGCAAAGAGATAACCTATGCTGTCAACTTCACCGGTGATATAAACCCGGTCGGATGTAATGGCAGGTGGGCCATATCCGTTGCCGGTTTCGTTGTAGCTCCACAGAACTGCAGGTCCTTCTAAAGGCCATGAGGATAAAAGATTTTTTTCGTTATAAACGCCATCACGGTTATCTCCGCGAAACTGGGCATCAACCTGCGCAAAAAGTTTTGAGGTGAAAATCAATACGCAGACCAGGCAAATCATTTTTCGAATCATCGTATATGTTTTAAAGTTTTACCAATGGTGGACAGTTCCAGGATAGTAAATCTGAAATAGCAAAGTAAAAATATACTATTGCTAGATATGGCGGGTGACATTTTTATCAATGTCAGGAAATAATCGATGAAATGCAGCAAATGATCTGCAACAGTATTTGAAGCCGGAAAGGTTTTTTAAAGGAAATAGAGTATCAGGAAATATTTGGAATTATTTCCTGATATCGTATACCATCAGCGAACTACCATGACGTACATACAGCCGACCGCTTTCAATCACAGGGTGAGCCCAGTGCTGAGCGGTACCATAAGGAACTTTGAAAGCACTTATTTTTTTAAATCCGGCCAATGTGGGTTCAACCAATGCTATTTCGCCGGTTTCGTCGTATGTATATAGCATGCCTTCAGATGCAATGACGACTCCTGGTTTTCCGTTAAATTTATCATAAGCTACTTCTTTCCCGGTTTTCCAGTCGAGGCAATGGAGTCCTTTGATTTTGTCGCCAAGGCCGTAGATCTGTCCGTTAAGGAGCACAACACCACCTATGCGTGTATCAAGTGCAGCATTCTTCCAAACCTGTTCTACACCTGTTCCATCGGCCAAAAGCCTGAGCATCACTCCGCCGTATCCGTATCCTGAAACGCAATACAGGTAACCATTGCTATACAGCGGTGTATTGGCATGTACTGCGTACATGTTAACCTGTTCGTGGCGCCATAATTTTTTCCCGGTTCCTGCATCCAGACCCAGTATTGATTTTTCAGTCATGGTGACCAAAATCTTACGGCTGGGCAAGGTAATTAGCATGGGCGAGCAGTATGCACTAATTTCGCCATTTCCCGGATTACTCCATATGAGTTTGCCGGTATTTTTATTGAGAGCGATAACATTGTTTTTAACACCACCTACAGTACAAAACAGTTTGTCTCCATCAATAAGCAGGTTTTCGGTCACACCCCAAACAATATTGCGTCCGTCATAATCCTTCATAATGTCAACCGACCAAAGCAGGTTTCCTTTATCAGTCGAAAGGCAGACGATTTTTCCAAATGCACTCATCAGGTAAACTTTCCCGTCATCCACCACGGGTGTGGAGCGTGATCCGGGATAGCTTTCAATCCATTCGTCTCCATAAGGCGTGCTCCACAGAAGTTTGCCGTCGAGTGACAATGCAATAATACTGCCTTTGCCGTCAACGGCACCGGCTGTAAAAATACGGTCATGAGCCACAACGGCAGCCGAAGCATGCCCGTCGCCCAGGTTATCATAATGCCATAAAAGCTTAGGACCTTCAGCAGGCCACGACCGGAGTAAACCGGTTTCATCGTATATGCCGTCACGATCTTTACCGCGCCATTGCGCTGCTTCCTGTGCTGTTAAAACTGTGGTAAACAACAGGGTGCCAATTAGAATGAGCAATAAATGTTTCATGGGATTCTGGAATTAAAATAGCCGATAAAAGTACACTTTTAAAGGAAATCGCAAACCGGTTTAAAAAAAAAGCAGAAAAAATTGATTTTTCCTCTTCAAATAAAAAAATCCCCGGATCCGAACCCGGGGATTTGTATTGATATTTTCAAAAATAAGGAATTACCTCATCTTTTTATATTCATTTATCAGACCGTTTGTTGAAGCGTCGAGGCTGGTAACTTCTGATTCTCCTTCCAGCTCAGGAAGTATGATATTTGCCAGTTGTTTACCCAGTTGCACTCCCCATTGATCGAAACTGTATACATTCCACAGTACTCCCTGAACAAATATTTTCTGTTCGTACATCGCAATCAGCGAACCCAGTGTGCGGGGGGTAAGCTTTTTGAAAAGGATTGAGTTGGTAGGGATATTTCCTTCGAAAACCATATAAGGAAGTAAGTTGTCGATATCGGCCTGGCTCTTACCTGCAGATTTCAGTTCGGTTTCAACCTGGGCAGCTGTTTTTCCAAGCATGAGTGCACCGGTTTGAGCAAAGAAATTGGCTAGCAGTTTCGGGTGATGGTCGCTGATAGGATTGTGGCTGAGAGCCGGCGCCATAAAGTCGCAAGGGATCATTTTTGTACCCTGGTGTATGAGCTGGTAAAATGCATGCTGTCCGTTTGTGCCGGGTTCTCCCCAAATGATCGGACCTGTCTGGTAATTTACCTTTTTACCGTTACGATCGATGGATTTGCCATTGCTTTCCATATTCCCCTGTTGAAAATAGGCAGCAAAACGATGCATATACTGGTCGTATGGTAAAATGGCTTCGGTTTCGGCACCATAAAAATTATTATACCATAGCCCGATTGAAGCCAGTATTACAGGAATATTTTTTTCGAATGGGGTTTCTGCAAAATGCCTGTCCATGGCATGTGCGCCTTCGAGCAGCTCGACAAAATTCTCAAAACCTATCCCGCATGCTATTGAAAGCCCTATTGCCGACCATAATGAATACCGTCCGCCGACCCAATCCCAGAATTCGAACATATTCCTGGTATCGATTCCAAATGCTGCAACAGCAGTGGAGTTGGTCGACAAGGCAACAAAATGGTTCCTGACAAAGTCGGTGTTTTTAGCATGTGAAAGAAACCAGGCTCTTGCTGTTTCAGCATTGGTCATGGTTTCCTGCGTGGTAAATGTTTTGGAAGCAATGATAAAAAGTGTTGTTTCGGGGCTGACCCGTTTCAGCGTTTCAGCCATATGTGTGCCATCCACATTCGAAACAAAGTGAAGCCCGATATTTTCTTTCTGATAATGCTTCAGGGCTTCGGTAACCATCAGCGGGCCCAGGTCGGATCCACCAATGCCAATATTCACAATGTCGGTAATGGATTTGCCGTTATATCCTTTCCACGATCCGGAGATAATACTCTCAGAAAATGATTTCATTTGCTCCAGCACCCTGTTCACATCGGGCATCACATCTTTGCCACCTACAAAAACCGGGGTGTTGCTGCGGTTTCGTAAGGCGGTATGAAGTACAGGCCGTTGCTCGGTTTTGTTAATTATTTCACCACCAAACTGACTGGCTATGGCATCTTTGAGCCCACATTCGTTTGCCAGCTGTAATAAAAGGGAAAAGACATGATCGTCGACAATGTTTTTCGAAAAATCGAACAATATATCTTCAAATTTCACAGAGTAGTTTTCAAAACGCTTTGCATCGTTTGCAAACAGATCTTTCATCTGCGTACCCCTGAAGTTTTTGAAATATAATTCTAGCGCTTTCCAGGCGGAGGTTGTAGTAGGATTAATGGAAGGGAACATAAAACAAATTTTATATGAATTCTTGATTTTAACAGATGAAAACTGGCGCAAAGGTACTAAACTTGAATATTATGGTTCCTTATAAATTTTATAGTCTATGATTCCGCTGAGTACAACATCTTCGAGGCTTAGCAGTTGATTGTAGTCCCAGGTAACGCTTATGCCGAAATTTGTCGGGTTTCCCGAGGCATTTTTTGCTGCCTGGTCGCAGAATGCTGTCCAATAGTATGTACTGTCCGTCATCCTCTGAGTTACATAAGTGGAAACGGATGCCGGATCGAAAAAACCGTCACCGCCGGTAAAGACTATTGAGAGTGGTGGTTTTTCAGTTGTCTTTGCCCGCACTTTATCCTTAAACCAGAATTCAAGTGTAAGCTGGGCATGACAATCTTTATCAGCGTTAGGGATGGCACCGTTGAGGTTAGCAATGTTCATTAGCCACATTGAGCTTCCTTCAACTAATAACTCGCCGCTCTGGTAAACTACTTTCCTGTTGGATGCGCATTTGTCAGCAGGATCGTTTCCTCCTAAAAAGCCTTCGCAGCCGGTTAAGAAAAAGACTATGGGAAGAAAAATAAAAAACGGATGAAATTTCCTGGTTTTCATAACAAACAGAATGAAGGGGTTTGTTATCCAAAGTTACAACAATATATAGCGAATATCAATATGTATGTTAACAGGAAGACATTTTTTTCTGGTGGTTTCAAACAAAACAGTTATCCCTTATTTATAGCTGAGCAATAGGCGTACATTTAATTTCTGACATAAAGGACCAATTTTGATTTCGGCCATTAAACCTCCGCAGCCTGAAGTTGTTTTTCCATTTCAGCGAGCAGCAGCAATGCTTCGTTATAATTACCGGCACGCATAAAAGCATCACGCCAGTGGGCTGCACGGCTGAACCCATTCAGGTATATTTTAAAAAATCGTTTCAAAACATTATAATCTTTATTCTTATCCCAGGTATTTTGGTATAGTGTTATATGCCTGTACATCAATTCGATGCGATGGCTGATATTGACTTCGACAGCTTCCGTATTAAACATCCATGGGTTTTTAAAAACGCCGGTTCCCACCATTACGCCATCCACTCCATATTGTTTTACACGGTTTATTGCATCGGCATAACTGAGCACATCCCCATTCCCAAGGATAAGGGTTGAGCTTCCGCTTTGATTTCTTAACGAAACGGCTTTTCCGATTTCATCCCACAGTGCCGGACCGTTCGACATCATTTTCCGGGTTCGGCCATGTATGGTAATGGCTTTGGGTACGGTTTCCAGTATGTGGCTTATCCACTCTTCAGTGATTATGCGGCTGAAACCTATTCGGGTTTTAACGCTTACCGGTAATGTGGTGGATTCAGCAGTGGCATAAATAATTTCTTTAGCCAGCTCAGGGTAATTAATCAGGTTTGCGCAACTCTTGTTCTTTACTACTTTTTTTACGGGGCAGCCCATATTTATATCGATGCCGTCAAAAATATTCATTTCCGAAATCAGCTTTGCGCTCAGGCGGAATTTTTCGGGATCGCTTCCCCAGATCTGGGCTACCAGTTTGGTATTGCGGGCTTTAAGCAGCTTTGCCTCGCTTGCATTCACCAGGAACCGCTCCATTACTTTCGGGCGTCCAAGTTCATGGCATAATCCATCGGTGGAGGTAAATTCGGTATATACTACATGCAGGGCATCAGCCTCCGAAACCGAAAGCACCACCTCCCGGAATACCGTGTCGGTAACATCTTCCATGGGAGCCAGGGCGATAATCGGCTTTTTGAGGGTTTGCCAGAAATTATCCATGTATGGCTGTTGCTTGATCATGGAGCATATCAGCCTTCAGTAAAAAAGGTGAAAGTTTGCTTTTGTATATTTTACTTCCTGCATATTTTCGCTGGTTAACACTTCTCAGTGCACGCCTTGCTTCCAAAGGCAGATGATTGATTTCCCGGCAATCTTCCGAACAACATTTCTCATACTTTCCGGCGCACTCGCTGCACTGTATAAAAAGCAGATGGCAATCATCGTTAGCACAGTTTACATGTGTATCAGCAGGCTTTCCGCATTGATGGCAGTGTGAAATTACCTGGCCGTCGATGGTTTCGCCCAGCCGGTCGTCGAAAACAAAATTCTTGCCTGTAAACTTCGATGGCAATCCAAGATGCTTTATCTGCTGTGCATATTCAATAATTCCTCCGTAAAGCTGCGAAACATCTGTAAACCCTTTATGCAACAGGAAGGAACTGGCTTTTTCGCACCTGATGCCACCTGTGCAGTACAGGAGGATTTTTTTGTCCTTATGCTGCTCAAAATCTTGAACTACCATCTGAATAGCATCCTTAAAAGTATCAGCATCGGGGCAAACCGCATTTTCGAACCTGCCAATCTCACTTTCATAGTGGTTGCGCATATCGATAATAACCGTTTCGGGCTTGCCGGCTAACTCATGAAATTCGAGTGCTGAAAGGTGTTTCCCTACTTTCGAAAGATCATAGGTATCGTGGCCGAGTCCATCGGCAACAATTTTAGGGCGGACCTTTATTGTAAGCTTATAGAAGGACTTACCATTGTCGACCAATGCATATTTAATTGGCATTTCAGCCAGACCAGGCATCGAGTTAAGGTGGAGAAGAAAGTCGGTAAGGGAATGTTCGGGAACACTCATTTGAGCATTGATTCCTTCACGGGCAACATAAATACGCCCGAAGCAATTCATTTCCGACCATTTGCGAAACAGCTCATCACGAAACTCTGACGGGTTAGCTATAGTTACATACCTGTAAAAGGAAAGTGTTTTGCGATTAAATGTTTCACCGGCAAGGCGTTGTTTCAGTATCTCTTTGTTAACTCGGTTTTCTAACATGGGCTGTACGACGATATTTGCAATACCGCAATCGTGAATTTGAATACGAAAGCAATGGGTATTTTAAAACAACAACAAAATAGCGCTAATTGTTTATCCTGCTGTATTTATTAACGGTCCGCAGTTTCTCACTATGTCCGGAATAATCAACCCAAGAGTAATCGGCTTATTATTGCAAATCTGTTCTGAAATTCCTGGTGTGAAAAGAATCAATTATTTACCACAAACAGCAGATTCATTGTATTCATCAGCGGTTATTGAATAAACCAGAGAGAAACTGCTTTGCGCAATCAAATCCTGGCTGTAATTATCGTATTTCTTTACATCAAATATTTTGTCAGGTACTGATTTGGAATACCCAATACAACGATTATCAGAAAACTTGATTGATACAGAGTCACCAATCATGTTCATATTGTCTTCATATTGAAAAATACCGATTGCCTCATTTTTTGTGGTATGAGAGGTTACTTGACCGCCATTCAATATGGTATAGCTTTTTATTTGACTATTATTGGAGTTAAAAACCATTAATTCCAGATCCTTGCCGGAAGAATTTCTATAGATATAATCAACAGTTTTGATTTTATCTGCTTCTTTTTGACAACTAATTATCACTAGTAAAGTGATGAAAATAGGGATGCCAAAAATCAAAAAATTTTTCCAGATAGTTTTCTGATGCATTGTTGCTTAATTTTTACTGTTTTTTAGTAAAAGCTGTACATGATACAAAAAGGCTGTAAAAGATATTTATCGGCTTCCGAACACCAGATCCAGGGTAGGCCACATCTGCCATTTAGGCGTTATATATGGATATTTGCCATACGCCAGTACATATCCTCCTTTGATCCGAAGCGACTTGCCTAAGGCCCACATAATGGTGCCGTTGTTCTCGAAAAAGAAATTGTTCTCTGCACGTGTGATAATAAAAACCTGTAATCCTTCTTCGTAGAACCACTTTTTACACATGCTCCCTTTCACTGCTGCCCCTGCTTTCACGGATGCGCCTTCGTAATAATGTGCCATTCGCGGGTAAAATAACGGCATGTCGATGGTTGACTGAGGATCGGGTTTGCTGCCGCGTAAGGCAAACGTAAAACCTGCATTAGCCGAAAGTATGGCCGAAGGGGCAATTTGCCGCGACACCAGTATCGAATTTGCGACAGAGAGAATAAATGAAAAATCGTATTCAGGCGAAATCATTCCTCCAATCCCTTTGCGGCTTATAAAATTCAGAAATGGGGTAGGGCTGCTCAGGCTGTGTTCGCTGGCAATAACAAAATTATTTTTTGTTCCCAGCGCAATTTTTACACCGGCACCCGGGAAAAACGGGAGCATCAGCACATTTGTGCGGACTTCGAGTTTGTCGCTGATTCCATACCTGAACGGCTGAAAAATGCCGGATTCCCATTTGCCGGCAGGCATCTGGTAAGCTGTGTTATAACTCCACTTCTTAAGTAATGGTGCGTCCTGTGCCTGAAGTATATTGGCACAGCACACAAGTGTAAAACAAACGATTAATTTCCTGATCATAGCCTTTATGTTTTTATCCGTAAAAGGGATGTAATAAGTATATTTTTTTTTACTAAATAACAGGTTCAAGTCATTTCTCATGTATTGTCCCCGATCTTCTTATTAATTGGATTTACTCTTTAATCAATACAAAATCAGCACTCACCGGGGCATGATCCGATTCGTTGAAAAATTCCTGGTGTGTTTTGGCAGAACCTGCTCGCCAGCGGTTGTTGGTGAACAGGTAGTCGAGGGTGCGGTCCCAGGCATGTTCGGGGCGTGTGGTATGTGTGAAGTATGCCGGTTGATTCAGCAGGTATTCATTCAGCGGGAAAGCACATTTATAGGCTGTGTAAATGGGCGTCAGCCAGTCGGTTTCAGGGCTGTAATCGCTGCCGGCTTTATGCTGAGGATCATCACCGGGCTGATGAAACGATTCGCCTGGACACATATCTTCGAAACAAAAATCGGTTGAGTCGCTTCCGGGAGGTAGTTCGTTCAGGTCGCCGCCGGCAATAAAATATTCGCCTGCTGCATCCAGTTTATCCAGTTCGGCTTTAAATTCTTCGTAGTGCTTTTTCTTGGTATCGTCGGTTGCAAAGGCCGAAGCATGTATGTTAAGCAGCGGGATTTCCTTAAATCCCGGTATCTTAATTCTCCCTGTAATTATACAGGAGTGGAGGTAGAAATAGTTAATTATGCCTGCCTGATCGCCGCGCAGGGCTAAATTTATGCGTTTGGCATCCGTTATAGGCCAGGGCGAAAGTATTACCTGTCCCATGTCCATGCGTCCCAGACCGTCGCTGGCAATAAATTCAGCTTTCCACTCCGAAACATATGCGGCGTAGTTAAAATAAGTGTTGTCCAGAATATACTGCAGCTCATCGATATAGGCAGTACGGTTCGATTTTATATCACATTCCTGGAGAAAAAGAATATCAGGCTTCACCTCATTAATTCGGGCAACAACGGCTGACAGGCCCGGCATCACCTCTTCCTTTTTAAATACCGTGTTGTCGCCGCAGGCATCGCCGAACCAGGGCTGGCGTCCGATTCCGAACCGAATATTCCATGTCATCACTTTAAGGGTGGAATCGGGTTGGGGTGGCGTTACTTTTAGCGTTTTCGAATACATTACTGCATTTTCAACATCGTCGAACCCGGTTGCAAGCGGCTCGCAGGAATGTAAAACCGGGAAAAGCAGTGGAAGCAGAAGCAGGAAAATAGACTTTCTGTAGAAGGATTTGTTCATAATTAACATACTTATTTATTCAAAGATAAACAAATGATTTAATGAAATCACTTAAAAAGAAGTAAATCATTAACCGGAATGCATTAATCTGAAAAGCATATTGGAATAAGAAGGATGGAAAAACGAAAATTAAATTATTTTTACAGCATGAAAACTCTCGCCGAACTCAATTCCGGATGGCGCAAAACGGCATCATCCATCTACCGCAGACCAACGGATTCAAAAATTTTCGGATCTGTCGAAATAGATATCACCGACCTGGAAACCTATATCACCGAAAAACGGAAAAACGGGATAAAAGCCACACTTACGCATGTCCTGGTGCTTGCTGCAGCCCGTGCGCTGAAACAGGAAGTTCCTGAACTGAACACCTATATCAGGCGCGGTAATGTTGTCCTCCGGGAGCATATTGATGTTACGGTGACTGTTCTATTACGAGGATCGCAGATGGGTTCGGTGCTGATAAAGGATGCGGATAAGCTAACTCTTGAAGAGCTGATAAAAGTAATGAGCGAAGAGGTAAAAAACTCACGGCAGGGGGCTGAAAATAAAACCATGAAGATGAAGGATAAGCTTGCTTACATTCCCTGGCCTTTCCGAGCCTGGGTTTACCGCATATTGAAAACTATTACTTTCGACTGGGGATTCTCATTTCCTTCGCTTGGACTTTCGGCTGACAGCTTTGGATCGTTTGTGGTGTCAAATATTGGAAATGTGGGACTCGATATGGGCTATCCTGCCCTTTTCCCTTCGTCGAATGTGGCATTTGTACTTATCATGGGCGGAGTGAACCGGAAACCGCTTGTGATTGACGAACAGATTGTACCCCGTACAGTTTTGTCACTGGGCGCAGCACTCGATCACCGCGTGGTGGATGCATCCCATGGCGGATTGCTGTTCAGGTATTTGAAAAATACAATGAAAAATCCCCAGGTACTGGACGAAAGGATTTAGTTTTGGAGGGTACAGGTTAAATTTTGCTGCATTTCATTGTCCTTCCCATCCAAATTATATATTTGCAACACTCACAGTATCAGCATAGTATGAAAATTATATTATTTATTTCAACTGACTGATAATCAGCGTATTATTCAACTGACTGATTTGGATAACAGAAATATTTTTTTTGTAAATGCCTATATTATGGATATTTCGAATTTAGAATAACTATTTTAATATGTTGATAAACAGCAAAATATAATAATTATTTATGATATTCTGAAAGAAAAAAATGAAAAATTTTGCAAATCATTAAACTATGTATTATATTTGTGATAGGGAATAGAATTCAAAATTATAATTTCTTTATCAGCTATCTATTCTTGTTTATCAACATTCTTGTTATTTTCCATTTCGGATAGTTTTCAATAGTCTCCTCAAAACCACGATGTTCTTTTTGTGTATCTGAATTTTACTATTCATTACATTACCTAAGCTACCATTCGGAATAATATAGAAAATCTATTAGCTTGAATCGGGTATAGTTTGTAAAAAGAAATACCATTTTTTGAAGCGGGGAAACGCCTGCCCATTTCTTCATCCTTTTATAACAAGAAAGCCTCCCTGTGAGGCTGACCTGTAAACGCGAATTTAACTGAGTACGAACCAAATCACAGAGAGGCAATACAAAGTTAATTATAAAACAGGTTAATTGATAATGCAGTGCTGAAAATTAACCACGCAGGTTTGCATATGCAGTGCCATATGCCTGATTGACTGCGAAAGTGGAAACCCATCCGTACCTCCGGGGATGTAAAAACCGGAGTAAAACCATCAATACTTATCCAGATGAAAAAAATAGTTTTAACAACACTGGTTGCACTTCTGCTGGCATC
>CAIJPI010000215.1 GCA_903822525.1 uncultured Bacteroidales bacterium
GCGGTAAAAGAGACCCGTTTAGGCATCCCGCTTATTTTCGGATACGATGTAATTCACGGACATAAAACTATTTTTCCTGTGCCGCTGGCATTAGCATGCACCTGGGATATGGCGCTGATTGAACAAAGTGCCCGCATCGCTGCACAGGAAGCATCAGCTGATGGTCTAAACTGGACTTTCAGCCCTATGGTTGACATTGCACGCGATCCCCGCTGGGGGCGGGTTGCCGAAGGTGCAGGCGAAGATCCCTGGCTGGGTTCGCAGGTAGCTAAGGCTATGGTAAAAGGGTATCAGGGTGATGATCTGAAGAAAAACAATACCATCTTAGCCTGTGTTAAGCACTTCGCCTTGTATGGTGGTGCCGAAGCCGGACGCGATTACAACACTGTTGATATGAGCTTGGAAAAAATGTATAACGAATACCTCCCACCTTACCTTGCAGCTTTTAATGCAGGTGCCGGTAGCGCTATGAGTTCATTTAACGAAATAAACGGTGTACCTGCAACAGCAAACAAATGGCTTATGACTGACCTTCTGCGCAAGCAATGGGGATTTGGTGGTTTTGTTGTTACCGACTATACTGCAATAAATGAATTGATTGAACATGGAGTTGGAAAAGACCTGAAAGAGGTATCAGCTCAGGCTCTGAATGCAGGCATAGATATGGATATGGTTGGTGAAGGTTTCCTGATACATACAAAAACGCTTATTAAGGAGGGAAAAGTTACCCCAAAAACATTGGATGATGCCTGCCGCCGGATCCTGGAAGCAAAATACAAACTCGGCTTGTTTGATGATCCCTACCGCTATATCAACGAGGACAGGGCTAAAAATGAAATTCTTACCCCTGAAAACAGAAAAGCTGCCCGTATTATTGCAGAAAACTCAATGGTATTGCTTAAAAATGAAAAACAACTCCTGCCTCTTGACCCTAAACTATCCATTGCCCTTATTGGTCCATTAGCTAACAACCAG
This sequence comes from uncultured Bacteroidales bacterium, assembly GCA_903822525.1. GTDB lineage: Bacteria > Bacteroidota > Bacteroidia > Bacteroidales > UBA4417 > UBA4417. The sequence goes on from CAIJPI010000215.1 coordinate 976, forward strand.
CGCGAGATGATTGGAAACTGGAGTGCTGCCGGTGATTGGAACAAATCCGTAAGCGTTTTTAGCGGCATTAAATCCTTACTTGGTAATTCGTCAAAAGTCTTTTATGCCAAAGGCTGTAACCTACTCACTGACAGAGCATTTTTAGCTTCAATCAGTGGAGATGCTTCAGTGGATGCCCGCTCCGACGATGAAATGATTAATGAAGCATACCGCACTGCATCACAAGCCGATGTAGTGGTTGCTGTACTTGGCGAACCTGCAGGGCTAAGCGGTGAAGCTGCTTCGCGAACTGAAATCGGACTGCCTGGTCGTCAGCTCGAATTGCTTCAGACACTGTTAAAGACAGGAAAACCAGTGGTTCTGGTACTAATGAGCGGACGCCCTCTTACCCTCGAATTTGAAGCCGCCAATGTGCCCGCTATTCTCGAAGCATGGCTTGGAGGCACCGAAACCGGAAATGCTGTTGCAGAGGTTTTGTTTGGAAAATATAATCCCTCAGGGAAGTTAGCTATGACATTTCCGGTAAATGTCGGGCAAATTCCTATTTATTATAATCATAAAAACACTGGCCGCCCCTATGTAGGCAACCGGAATGATAAATATAAAAGCCGTTACCTGGATGTGGAAAATGCACCTCTTTTCCCCTTTGGTTTTGGCCTTAGCTATACTACCTTCAGTTACGCTGACCTAAAACTTGATAAACAGAAATTAACGTCAAACGGAACACTTAATGTTTCTGTAACACTGACCAACACAGGTAAATACGATGGTACAGAAGTAGCTCAACTGTATATCCGCGATCTGGTTGGTAGCATAACCCGCCCGGTAAAAGAACTGAAAGGATTTCAGAAGGTATTTCTAAAATCAGGCGAAAGCCGTACTATAAACTTCTCGCTTACTCCGGCCGACCTGGCTTTTTACAATAACAACCTGCAACTGAATGCTGAAGCAGGAGATTTTAAGATCTTTGTAGGTACAAATTCGGAAAGCTGCCTTGAAGGATCCTTTGAGCTGGTAAAATAAGCTGCTGAGGCTTCTCAATATATAGTTAGATCAAAAAATTAATAAAAAGATGATCCGGATTGAACCCGGATCATTCTTTTTTGTACTAAACGCCTTATTCCTGATGGATAAACAAACCGAAAACAATCTCACCCTGTTCTCCCCTTATAAGATTACTTCAGCCGAAACCGATATGTACACCCGGATTCGCTCAGGAGCACTGATAAACCTATTAATTCAGTCGGCTATCAATTCAGCTGATAGTTTGGGATTTGGATTCAAAGGGCTTAAAAAGCAACAACTTTTCTGGGTCCTTAGCCGGCTGACTATTGAAATATATGAACCGCTGAAGTGGCACCAGGAAACCGTAGTCGAAACCTGGCCTAAAACCGTCGAAGGTTTACTTTATACCCGTGATTTTATTTTACGCGACAAGGACAAGAATATTATTGCCCGGGCTACCTCGGGCTGGCTGGCTATTGATACAGAAACCCACAAACCTAAAATTATTGATGGACTACAGGCTGAATTGTTTGTTTACCTTAAAGATAAACACGGCATAAACGAATCACCTGAAAAACTTCCACCGGTTCATCAGGGCGACCTTTTTCCTGTTCATACAGGATATTTTGATTATGACATGAACCGTCACGTAACTTCTACGCGGTATATTGACTGGATGATGGATACTTTTACTGTGGGATTTCATGCGAAGAACTTTCCGAAACGGATTTCAGTTAATTTTATGAAGGAAACCATGCCTGGTGACTCCATACAAATTATGCGTCATGCCAACAATGAAACACAATATGCCTTCGAAGGCACTAACCTGATGCATAAAACTGTTGCATTCAGAGGGAAAATAGACTTTTAGACATCTATGCCCTGAAGTACAGGTACGCATAAACATTTATCTTCGCGAAACTGGGCAACAGGCAACTTTGAGGTATATAATTCTGATTTCCTGTAATTTGCTGTCCGGCATCCCTGGCAAAATCCAGGATACGCCACAGGTTTGCGATCCTATCCTATTCTTTTTTGTACTTTTGCAAAGCAGGTAGAACCTTAACTCTTCCACTCTGCCTTATAATTATTCATGGCACTGAAAATTATCAAAACCATTACTACCAGGATCCTGATACCCTTCAGGCTGCTCCCTGAAGAAGGATTAAGCCCCGAAAAACTAGCTTTTTCGGTGACTATAGGCATTATGTCAGGGTTATTCCCCGTACTTGGCACAACAACTATTATCAGTATACTCCTGACCATGCTTTTCAGGCAGAATATTCTTGTAGTGCAGTCCGTACAGTGGATATTGGCACTTGTTCAGATACTGCTTATAGTTCCTTTTATGCAATTTGGAGCATACCTGTTAAATGAGCAGACTTTTCATATCAGTATAGCCCAGATCAATCTTGCTTTTCAACCCGGTATACTATCAGGAATAAAAACCATTGGTATCTATCATTTGTACGCCATACTTACCTGGTTCGTTTTGATAATTCCAGCAGGTATTTTATCCTATTATGGATTTTTAGCTGTTTTTCAGCTAAAAACCAGAAAAATTCTTTGAACAATACTGTTTCAGGGAAGAATGCTGATTGATGAAGTCAATACTTATGACACACATCAATACAGGTTTCACAGCCCAATTCCTCACTTTGGGAAACATATTCTGCATAAATTCCACCTTTCCGGTAAGTTTCTTAACCAATCGGGGCTTTTATATAAAGGAAAGTAATTATATTTGTGAGGAAAACATGATCTTTTCACAAGGTCTTTGCTAACGCTCACTAATTCCTGCCGTATGAAAATTCAGAATAAACCAGAAGGTTATCTCTTTTCGAAACGCTATACCAACTACATTTTCCTGCTATTGTTCCTGCTTTATATGTTCGATTATATCGACAGGATGGTGATCACTTCCTTGTTTCCTTTTCTGAAAGCCGACTGGAATCTGACAGACACCCAATGCGGAATGCTTGTTTCAGCCGTATATTGGTCGATTGTATTGTTTACTTTCCCGATTTCAATCCTGGTTGACCGCTGGAGCCGCCGTAAAACCATTGGTATGATGGCTATATTGTGGAGTATTGCAACCGGAATGGGGGCCTTCTCGAAATCATTCAGGCATTTGTTTATAGCCCGCACCTTTATTGGCGTAGGAGAGGCCGGTTATGCGCCGGGTGGTTCTGCAATGATGTCAGCCTTATATCCACAGGAGAAGAGATCGCTGATGATGGGCTTATGGAATGCATCTATTCCACTCGGCAGCGCCATTGGTGTTGCTGTTGGAGGAATTATTGCAGCACACTGGGGATGGCGGAGTGCAATGGGAATTGTTGCCATACCAGGTTTGATCATTGCGATCCTGTTTTTCTTTATCAAGGATTATAAAACGATTGGTCTTGAGAAAAGCGATTCAAAACAAGATATTACCACCGAGCGAAAAAAAGTAAGGATGTCAGTCAGCGATATGCTTAAAGAATTTCTATCGAAGCCGTCCCTTATTTTCACTTATTTTGGAATGGCTGGAGTTGTTTTCACAACTACTTCGCTGCTCACCTGGCTTCCTACATATTTCCACAGGGTTCAGGGTATGCAGGAAGGTCCCGCCGGTTTAAAATCGAGCGCCGTGATGCTATTTGCAATAATCGGGGCACCTTTGGGTGGTTATATTACCGATCGCTGGCGTAAAAAACGCATTAATGCACGATTGCTGTTGCCAACGATCACCTCACTGCTCTCAGCAATACTTATGTTTCTGGCATTCAGCGTCTTTAACGGGCAAATCCAATACCTGCTCCTGTTATCAGTAGGTGTATCCATCACTGCGTTTATTGCAGCAACAGCAGCTGTTACTCAGGATGTTGTCCATGCCGGACTTAGAGCCGTTTCGTATGCCATTGCAGTTGTAGTGCAAAACCTTATTGGAGCCTCTCTGGGGCCAATAGTTATGGGAGCCATATCAGATGCAACAAATATTCAAACAGCCTTTACATTCCTGCCTATTGCTTTACTTATTGCCTCTGCATTATTCTTTGCAGGATCCTTTTATTATGAAAAGGATCTTCAGAAAGTCGAAAAAGTGACATTGGAGGTTGTTGAATAAAGAATTGCCGGACCTGCAAAAGGGAATGCTTCATCGTGTAGAAACATTGTGATCTACCTCCATGTTAAGGCACAATTAAAATCATTTAAACAGACTGAAATCTGAAACAGCAAAGCCGGCTTATTTTGTTAATTGGCGTAAATAAATACAAGATGACCCTGGAAAGAAAAACTTCGTTATACTCTATTACGCCTAAATTCATAAGAAAGTGGATAAACAATCGACAGGCTAAAAGAGCAATACTTGAGTATTATGCGGGCTTACCTGTTGCTTCGGTAAACAGCGAAGAGAAAGCTGCTCTCGATTATCTGAAAGACAATAAGCTTTGTGTTTTCCCATATCCCTTTCAGCACAATTATAAGCGCACCTCCATAACAGTATATAAAGACAATAAGCTCAAACTGAAGTACATCTTACAGGATGGAAAGCGATTATATTTTAAAAGAAAATCTTCATCCCGCGGAATCAAACGAAATTACAATTACCTGTTGATCGAACAGGATATAAACTCTCCTCACCGTTATTTAACGGATACCTTTAACCTGTCAACCAATGATATACTGGTTGACGTTGGAGCTGCTGAAGGCAACCTGGCATTATCGGTTATCGAAAAAGTTAAAAAAATATATTTGTTCGAAACCGACGAAAAATGGATTGAAGCTTTGAAAGCCACTTTTTCGCCCTGGCAGGACAAAGTTGAAATTATCAACAAATTTGTTTCTCACAAAAATGAGGACAACCACGTCTCCCTCGATGAGTTTTTTAAGGACAAAGAAGCATTTAGTTTTCTAAAAGTAGATGCTGAAGGATCGGAAAATGAGGTTTTACAAGGAAGTGAAACCCTGATAACAGCTGTTCCACTATTGAAAATAGCACTGTGCTCCTACCATAAGCCAAATGATGAAAAGGATTTCAAGAAACACCTGGCTGAAAGAGGTTTTACTGTAAGTCATTCATCGGGCTATATGATATTTCCTGAGCCACTTACTTTTTATCCACCCTATTTAAGAAGGGGCATTCTGAGGGCAGAGAGATCGATTGCAATCTCCTAGATCCATATTGCCATAACGAATTCCCGCTCATTACCGGTAAACGCTTTACACATCAACAGTAAGTGCTTGCTAAGACTAAAAACGAGGTGACAAGGTTAACAATACATAACAACCCTCTTTTAAACAGGCAAAAACTAATATCTCTATAAACGCAAAAAAGCCACCTCAACGGTGGCTTTTTCATGTAGTATTGCAAAAGGCTTACTTCACCAAATCAACGATAGCTTTGAAAGCTGCCGGGTTGTTCAGTGCCAGGTCGGCAAGTACTTTACGATCGAGTTCGATACTACGGGCATGTAATTTACCCATAAATACTGAATACGACATTCCATACTCGCGGGTACCTGCGTTAATACGGGTAATCCATAATGCGCGGAAAGTGCGTTTTTTGGTTTTTCTGTCGCGGTATGCATACACGCCTCCTTTTTCGTATGCATTTTTGGCTACCGTCCAAACATTTTTGCGCCTGCCGAATTGGCCTTTAACCGCTTTTAGGATTTTTTTCCTGCGGGCCCTCGAGGCGACAGCATTGACTGATCTTGGCATTTTGTCTGATTTTTTTACTTCAGCGATCTCAATTTAAGAGATTCTTACGGAGCTGAAAGTAAGGTTAAACATTAATTAATTTAGCAGGCCAGCATTAACTTTACCGCTTTCACATCTGCCGTGTCAACAAGTGTAGTATAACCGAGGTTACGTTTACGTTTGTTCGACTTTTTTGTCAGAATGTGACTGTGGTAAGCATGCTTCCTTTTCAGCTTGCCCGTGCCAGTGGTTGTGAACCTCTTTTTGGCAGCGGATTTACTTTTCATTTTAGGCATGTTACTTGATTTTAATTAGGGTGATTATTTAAGTATTCAATATGAATTCATTTTGATTAAACGGCTGCTTTTTTAGGAGCGATGATCATGATCATACGTTTACCTTCAAGCAATGGAAGCTTTTCAACTTTTCCGAATTCCATCAGTTCCTGAGCAAATTTCAACAGGATGATCTCACCCTGGTCTTTATACACAATTGAACGTCCGCGAAAAAAAACTTCCACTTTAACCTTAGCACCTTCCTGAAGGAAACTACGGGCATGTTTCAATTTGAAATTAAAATCATGCTCATCCGTTTGGGGACCCATCCGGATTTCCTTCACTACAACTTTAGCTGTTTTAGCTTTTATCTCCTTTTGCTTTTTCTTCAGTTCGTAGAGGAACTTCTTATAATCCACAATCCGGCAAACGGGTGGATTAGCAGTCGGGGATATCTCAACAAGGTCAAGTTCAAGATTTTCGGCCATTGTAAGGGCTTCTTTAAAATTGTAGATGCCTGGTTCAATGTTTTCGCCTACCACCCGTACAACAGGTGATTTAATCTTATCATTAATCTTATGCAGCTCTTCTTTTTCGCGACGTGGGAATCGGCGATCCTGATGAGCACCGCTGTTGCTGCTGTAGTTAGTTGTTGCTATGGTTAAAACTCCTTCCTGTTGGTTAATAAATGTGGTTTACTTTTTTGTAACTATCAATGCATCAAAACACTACTCAAGTTGCTTTCTGGTTTCTTCAGTAATATGAGTTATAAAATCATTCATACTGAATGTTCCAAGATCACCCTGGCCGTGCTTACGTACTGATACTGATCCGTCAGCCTCCTCTTTCTCGCCCACAATAAGCATATAAGGGATTTTCATTAATTCAGCATCCCTGATTTTCTTGCCGGTTTTCTCATTACGTTCGTCAACGAGGGCGCGAATTTCGGAATTATCCAGCACTTGTGCAACTTTTTTTGCATAATCGAGGTATTTCTCGCTGATAGGCAGAATACTAACCTGATCAGGGGTAAGCCAAAGCGGGAAATTACCGGCAGTATGTTCAAGCAGAACAGCTACAAAACGCTCCATCGAACCAAAAGGTGCACGGTGTATCATAACCGGGCGATATTTCTGGTTATCGCTGCCGGTATACTCGAGTTCAAAGCGTTCAGGAAGATTATAGTCAACCTGAATGGTACCCAATTGCCATCTGCGGCCAAGGGCGTCCTTAACCATGAAGTCAAGCTTAGGGCCGTAAAATGCAGCTTCTCCGAGTTCGACAGTGGTTTTAAGACCTTTTTCGGCCGATGCTTCAATAATTGCACTTTCTGCTTTTTCCCAGTTTTCGTCGCTTCCAATATATTTCTCTTTATTATTGGGGTCGCGTAATGAAATCTGGGCGGTATAATCTTTAAATTCCAGTATTCTGAATATGTGAAGCACTATGTCGATTACCGCCATAAACTCTTCTTTCAGCTGATCGGGGCGGCAGAATAAATGTGCATCATCCTGTGTGAATCCGCGAACACGGGTAAGCCCGTGAAGTTCGCCACTTTGCTCGTAACGGTATACCGTGCCGAATTCAGCAAATCGTATCGGAAGATCCTTGTATGAACGTGGTTTTGCATTGTAAATTTCACAGTGATGCGGACAGTTCATAGGTTTCAGCAGAAACTGTTCACCCTCCACAGGTGTGTTGATAGGCTGAAATGAATCTTTACCGTATTTCTGAAAATGGCCGCTTGTTTTGTATAATTCAACATTGCCAATATGAGGAGTGATAACCGGAAGGTAGCCGGCTTTACGCTGCAAACCTTTAAGGAAATTCTCGAGCCTCTCGCGAAGTTGTGCTCCCTTTGGCAGCCACAGTGGCAAGCCCTGCCCTACCCTTTGCGAGAAAGTGAAGAGTTCAAGCTCTTTGCCCAACTTACGGTGATCGCGTTTTTTAGCTTCTTCGAGTAATACGAGGTATTCTTCAAGTTCCTTCTGTTTAGGGAAGGTTATTCCGTAGATGCGGGTGAGCATTTTGCGTTTTTCATCGCCACGCCAGTATGCACCGGCAATGTTAAGGAGTTTAACTGCCTTTATAGGCGAAGTATCCGCTAAGTGAGGACCACGACAGAGATCGGTAAATTTTCCGGTTTCGTAGAATGTGATTTCACCATCCTGAAGATCGCTTATAAGTTCGACCTTATATTCATCATTTTTCTTAGTAAAATGATCGAGAGCTTCAGGCTTTGTAACTGAACGACGCTGATATTGCTGTTTTTCACGGGCCAGTTCCAGCATTTTAGCTTCGATACGCGGCAGATCTTCAGTAGTAACCTGGTAGGCACCAAAATCCATGTCGTAGTAGAATCCGTTTTCAATATCAGGCCCTATTCCGAATTTTACACCCGGAAAAAGCAGCTCAATAGCTTCTGCCATTAAGTGAGCCGACGAATGCCACATGGCTGATTTACCTTCAGGATCATTCCAGGTAAGCAGTTGCAAACGTACATCCTTGTCAATAGGGCGGGTAGAATCCCATACCTGACCGTCAACTTTTGCTGCTAACACGTTGCGTGCCAGCCCTTCGCTGATACTCAGCGCAACCTGCATAGCAGTAGTTCCGGCAGGATATTGCCTTACGGAATTATCTGGTAATGTTATGTTTATCATGTAGTTCGGTAATGTTCGAAAATAAGTGTGCAAAAGTAGTGAATTTATCGATAAGAATTACAATCCTTTTCAGCCGTATTTTAATAAGCAAATACTTGCAGATATTAGCTGGTCTTAACTGATCGGGAATTATTTCATTACATTTGCGATCAGTCAGACATAAATTGTAAAATAGTCTATACGATTGACTAAATCAACCTTAAAAATGATCAGAATCAGATTATTAGTAAAACAAACTTTCCAATTCATGAAAATTCCTCTTTACCTTATTTTGCTCCTGATCCTTTCATTAAGCGGATGCGATAAGAAAAATTCCGATCCACCCTATACTCCGCCTGTAATCAGTTTCTACAAAGGTGCGGATATCTCATTTTTACCTGAAATTGAAGAAGCAGGTGTTAAGTTTTATGATAAAAGCGGGAAAGTTGCACCTTTAACAGAAATACTGAAAAGCAGCGGTGTAAATACCATACGGTTAAGGCTCTGGCACACTCCTTCAACTAAACACTCCGGACTGGCTGAAGTCTCTGCTTTTGCCAGGCAACTGAAAGTAGCTGGATTTAAAATTTTCCTGACCATACATTATTCCGACACATGGGCTGATCCGGGTAATCAGGCTAAACCTGCAGCCTGGAATGGACTTTCGCTGAGCATGTTGGGCGACAGCGTTTACAATTATACCAAACATGCCGTACAGGAAATCGATCCCGATATTATTGAGGTAGGGAATGAGATCAGCAACGGATTTTTATGGCCGGAAGGTAAAATCTCAAACCAGTCAGGGTTTATCGCCTTGCTTAAAAGAGGAGTCCAGGGAGCCCGTGATGCCACCCCTGATAAAAGAAAAATACTTATGCACTGCGCAACACTGGATGTTTCGGGCTGGTTTTATACCATCCTGAAAACCAACCAGGTTGATTATGATGTAATTGGGCTCTCCTATTATCCATTCTGGACAAAAATTCCGCCTTCGCAGGCCATTGCTTTAATGGACTCCCTGGGCAGCACCTTTAACAAAGATGTTTTAATTGCCGAAACAGCTTACCCATATACACTGGAATGGAACGATTACACCAATAACATAATTGGATTACAAAACCAGCTATTGCAGGGATATCCTGCTACCGAAGCCGGGCAGAAACTTATATTAACTGAAATCAGGCAGGGAATGGAAAACTTTGATAAGGGAATTGGTTTTTGTTACTGGGCTCCGGAGTGGGTAGCCTTTAAGGGCCCGCAATCCACTACCGGATCATCATGGGAAAATATGGCACTTTTTGATTTTAACAATAAAGCCTTGCCTGGCCTGGACGTTTTTAATTAAAAATGAAAGGTTCTGTTTAAGGAAAATGTGGAAAATTATTTGTGCTTAGTGCAAAGTGCTCAGTGCTCAGAGAGTATAATGCAGACAAGCTACAGGATTGATAAATACAAATAAATGATGCTAAGCACATAGCACTATGCACAATGCACTATA
>CAIJPI010000216.1 GCA_903822525.1 uncultured Bacteroidales bacterium
ACCAGGTATTCGGCTCCCAGCGCAATAACAGCCGCATCATTGGTAAACAGTCCCATCAACTGCTGTCGGAAAATAATCACAAACAGGCTGGTAAACAATGCCAGTGCGCCCGACATCATAAAAGTTGCTTTCAATCCCTGTTTTACTCTTTCAGGTTTATTGGCTCCCAGGTTTTGCCCGACAAAAGTTGATAAGGCAGCCCCGAAATTCATGGCCGGCAAACCTGCCAGAGAGTCTAAACGCCCTGCGGCACTATATGCGGCTATTGCATCCGTGCCAAAGCCATTTACAATTCGTGTTATAGCCAGCATGCCCATCGATACAAAAGTCTGTTGCAGCCCGGTCGGAAGTCCTATCATAAGGCTTTTGCGGAAAATAGCTTTGTCGAAAACCAGTTTCAGGCTGTTGAGTTTAACTATTTCGTGTGTACGGTTCAGGTAAATTACTCCAGTAAAAAATGCCCCGGCCTGCGAAATTACCGTTGCCCAGGCTGATCCTGCCACTCCCCATTTGAAAACAGCGACAAACAGCCATACAAGTATCACATTCATTACGGTGGAAATAACCAGAAAATAAAGTGGTGTTTTCGAATCGCCCAACCCTCTCAATACAGAGCTGATACCATGAAATCCGAAGAAGAAAACCGTGCCCACCAGGTAGACATTAAAGAAAATCATTGCCTGTGGAATAACATCCTCAGGCAGGTTAATAAGCCTGAAAATCGGGCCGCTGAGAGTTATCCCGAGTATGGTAACTATAATGGCAGAAAAAAACAGGAAGATATACATGGTGTCGATCGAACGCTTCACCATTTTCATATCCTTTGCCCCGAAATACTGTGAAATAATAATTGTTGTTCCCATTGCAACTCCTACCATAAACGAAATCAGCATAAAAATCAGAGGAAATGATGCCCCTACTGCAGCCAGTGCCTGTTTGCCCAGGTACCGGCCCACTATTATACTGTCAACAATACTATACATCTGCTGAAATACATTACCAATTAGCATAGGAATGGCAAACTTAAAAATAAGGCTCCCGCTATTGCCTTCGGTAAGGTTCTTCATCAGAAAATATAGTTCAGTAGTTAATGTTGAAATTAAGCAGGAGCTGGTATTTAACAGCCTAAACCTGAAATTATTGATTTATAGGGTATTCATTGAAAAACAACGGAATATCCGAACGGGTGGTTGAATAGCAAGATGGTGGAGCAAGACAAAAACTGAATCGCTGAATTGCAAAAAGCACAAGGCTTATCCCTACGACAGCAGATCAGCTTTCATTTGAGCAATCATTAGACCGCTGGTTTTTTCTGCATTATGAATCAGATCAGGAAGTTTATCCTTATTCTCATTAGCCCTTGCGATATCTTCTATCATCTGGAAAGCCTGCTGAAGATGTGAAGCTCCGAAAAATGAAAAATGCGGTTTCAGCTTGTGTGCCTGTTGCCTTACTGTTTCCATTTCATCGAGTTCATACGCTTTTTTTATTGCAGCTATTGAATCGGGTGTATTGTTAACAAACATCTCAACAATTGAACGCACAAATTCTGGCTCATCAGCATCAAACATATCAAGCGAATACAACTTGTCTTTTGAATTACAATTTCCCGATTTCAAATTGGGGTCTGACGCGGATGCATCAGATTCAGCATTAAAATAGGATGATAATTTGTTGTTTAGATCAGCCTTCGTGATAGGCTTTTGGATATAGTCGTCGAATCCTGCTTCAGCTACTATATTTTTAAGCGTATCGCCGTTATGTGCAGTCAGAGCTATGATAATATGTTTTTTGCCGTTGCCTTCCTGCTTTTTACGGATAATCTGAACAGCTTCAACTCCTGTGAGACCCGGCATTTCAATATCCATCAGTATAATACTGTGTTCGATCGAATCGATCTGGGATATTAATTTTTCGGCACAATCCAAACTCAGACAGTCGTAACCTATCTGCTTCACAAACTTCGAGAAAAGTAGACGATCAGAGTCAGAATCTTCTACCAGTATAATCGTTCTGCCAGGGATCATTAGTAAGGGATATTCGTTAGTACTGCAAATGTAACAAGCATTTCATTAAAAAATACATGGTTTGTTAAAAATCTGAAATTTCAGGCTTTACAAGCGCCTTGGTCGAGAGCAGGCCACAGGCTGCATCAATATCAAGTCCGCGTGAAGAACGTATTGTTGTCATAATCCCTTTTTCAATTAACGCCCGCTGAAATTCAAGCAACCTTAGTTCGTTGGTGGGTGGAAGCGGTACATTGGGGACGGGATGAAAACGTATGAGATTAATGCGGCAACGTATTTTATTTAAGAGTCTTGCCAGTTCCTTTACATGTTTCGGAGTATCATTTATTTCGCCAAAAACAATATACTCAATCGATACTCGCCGGTACTTTCCCAGGTCGTGCCTTATGATGGTTTCTATAACATCTTTAATCGGATACACATGCTGAATTGGCATCAAACGCCGGCGCTCATCTTCAAACGGGGAATGCAGGCTTACCGCCAGATTGCATTTGCTGTCGCGCAGAAACACCTCCATGGCCGGAACAATACCAATTGTTGAAACCGTTACTTTGCGTACACTAATTTCGAAACCGTATGCCGAAGTCAGAATTTCCTGGGCTTTCATCACCGCTTCCACGTTATCGAAGGGCTCACCCATACCCATAAAAACGATATTGGTAATCCATTCACGTTCCGGCAAACTTCGCAGCTGATTCAGTATCTGCCCAGCCGAAAGTTGTGCCTGAAAACCCTGCTTACCGGTGGCACAAAATAAACACCCCATTTTACAGCCTACCTGCGACGACACACATAGGGTATTTCGCTTTTCTTCAGGGATAAAGGCAGTCTCGATAAATTTATGGTTGCCAACAGGGTAAAGATACTTTTTGGTACCATCGGCCGATTGCTGCACTTTAACTGAAGAAACCACTCCCAGGTCGTATTGCTCCAAAAGCAAGGCGCGCGCCTTCTTCGAAATATTCGTCATTTCATCGTACGACTGAATATTTGTTTTGTATAGCCAGAAAGCTAACTGGTCGGCAACAAAAGCCGGTTGCCCGAGTTTGCCGGCAATAAGTTTCAGATCCGAAAGGGTCTTTCCCAGCAGGGTGTCTTTTTGGTAAGGGATGTCGGAAATTGGCATTTATTTTCAGAAGTAAATTTCAGCCACTATGTTGCTGAACGAGATTCCTTTACTGAGTAAAATCTCCCTGCATTCAACAACCATTTCGGCACTTCCGCAAAGGTAGTATTTTTGATCCTCCGGTAAGGAATCAATTTCTTCAAGATATTGTGTAACGCGGCCTGAATATATGCCTTCCCCTTCCTGCTGAGAACAACAACGCACATACCGTGGCCCAAAATCGCGGAGCAGATCTTCACTGAAATAAAAAGCATCTACCGAACGCGATCCATGTATCAGAGTCTTGTTACCACCCATTCCTGAACGGTACATGCTGTAAAAAGGCGCAATTCCTGTTCCGGCAGCAATCCAGTAGGCAGGTTCGGACGAGCCTAAATACGAACCGAAAGGGACAGTAATCCAAAGAATATCTCCTGTTTTTAGGATTGCAAGGTTTGGAGTCAGTTTTCCTCCCGGCTTAATATTATATAAAATATTTACATTTTCGTCATTTTCACCACTGGCCATACTGTATAGCCGGGCATCATCGTTTGGGGATACTGCCAGCCCAAGTACCTGCCCGGCCTGGAAGGTAAAATCACGCTTGAACGAAAGCACAAAAACAGAAGGTGAGATTTCAGTATTCGAGATAATGGTAACCGATTTGAATTTTACGTTCGGTTTTGATTCAACAGAGTTCATTATTTATGTTTAATAGTTTGATTACTTAATTAAACGAATAAACCTTAAATAGGTTCAAATATACCTTTTTTTAATACCGATCATGACAAAAGAATAATCAGAATTTAATTTTAAGAAACATTTCTCTAATGTAAAAGATTGAAAACAAACTGTACATTAAAATCAGCCTGCAACCTCAACTGAGAAACGGGAATTGTACCTGGCAATTTTTCATAAGCGTTCCTGGTTCGATACTATTAAGCTGATTTAAAGAAAAGTTGATGAAAGGCACCTATTCAATTTTACCCTAACTTTGTACTACCTGCACAATAGTCTGAAAGTAATTTACATGCTTTTCTTTGTAGTTTCTGTATGCTTCCTGCGCAAAACACTAAGCCTTTTATCAATAAATTTCGCACAAAAAAATCTAAAAGCATGATAAAAAATAAAACTAAGAATTCAGTTTACTTCATTCTGGCTGTACTTTCCGGCCTGGCTTTCAGCAGTTGTAAAAAAGATGCAGCACCTAAAAAAGAACCGGTCATCACCTGGGAAAATCCGGCCGATATCCATTACGGAACATTGCTGAGTGCTCTACAACTCGATGCTACAGCAGACGTTCCCGGCACATTTGTTTATACTCCTGCTGCTGATACGAAACTTACTGTGGGAGCAAACCAGGAAATAAAAGCAGACTTCATACCCACAGATGCATCTGCATACAATTCAGGCAGTAAAACAGTTATTATTAATGTATTGCCTGCCGGGCAAAGCAATGCCCTGTTTAACGCAGGTTCAACATACGGAACAGTAACCGATATAGATGGAAATGATTACAAGACCATCACCATAGGAACAAAAACCTGGATGGCTGAAAACCTCCGTACTACCCGCTACCGCAATGGCGATTCTATTCCTGAAGTAACAGGCAATACAGCATGGAAGAGTTTGAAAACGCATGCCTACTGCAATTATGAAAATACCGCTGATTTAGATAAAATCGCAACATTTGGCCGCCTCTACAACTGGTTTACCGTTTCCGACAGCCGCAATATAGCCCCTGTAGGCTGGCACATTGCCACCGATGCCGAATGGACCCTAATGTCGACATCCCTCGGAGGTGAAAGTACCGCAGGCGGAAAACTAAAAGAATCCAGTACATTTCATTGGAAAGGGCCTAATACCGGGGCATCCAACAGTAGCGGCTTTACTGCCCTGCCGAGTGGCCGCCGCGAATATACTGACGGCTCCTTTATCAATCTGGGTTACGATGGTTTCTGGTGGACAAGCTCGGCCTATAATCCCGACTACTCATGGTATTACTACCTCCACTACGACGTTGCCAATGCCTACCGCGCCAACTTCCATAAGCAATATGGATTCTCCGTGCGTTGCGTGCAGGATTAATTGTAAGATGCGAAGTGGCTGGGAGTTATTGCATAAATCAATAAAATTACTTCACAAATCGCATGCGTCTCATCAACAATCCGTCAAAATGAAACAAAACAACAGGTTTGATAAATCGTTTGGCCCTGTCGGATCATCAGCAGGCATATTTATGTTAATCATAGGGTTAATCATATCATTTACCTCTTTGTACGGGCTGATTCTTGTTATACTTGGTGCTTTCCTGGGGCTTACCTCAACCGGTACCCAAATTGATTTTGACAATAAAAGAATGAAATTCTCGGATAGCATATTCGGAATATTCCGAACCGGGCGTTGGATACCCATTGAACCCGGTATGAAACTAGGCATCCGAGGTCAGAATGTTGTGTGGCAGGCTTTCAGCAGAAGTAACCGCTCGCTGAATATTGAAGACAAATGCTTTATGATTATCCTGTTAAATTCGGATGAACAGGAAATTATGCCTGTAAAAAAAGCGGCAACGCTTGATTCGGCCCAGGCAGAACTTGAATTATTGGAAAAAGAATTAGGGCTGGAACTTATCTAACCCTCAAATCTTAACGTGAAGACTGAATTCAAATATTAGTTGCTCACTTTAATGAAGACTAATGTGGATAATAAAAACAACTCGTGTAAGGCAAGTAATTAGAATAATATAATGTCGTATTATTTTGGTTATGTGAAATAAATGCTGTACATGTATCTTATTATGAGATACATAAAACTAATAACAGAGGAGATTGAGGCATTAGTTACAAGACCTGCATCTTTTTTATTACAGTTTTATTGCATGAAGTCATTCTGTAAAAGTAAACACCTGATAATAATCCTGCTGCATTAAACTCTACTTCATGTTTTCCTGGAGCAAATTCTTTATTTACAATTGTTTTAATCTCATCCCCCAGAACATTAAAAACTTTAATTACAACATTTCCCTGCTCAGTTAAATTGAATTTAATCGTAGTGGTTGAAGAAAACGGATTAGGATAATTCTGAGCTAACGAAAAAATCTGAGTCAAATTATCCGTCTCCTCAACTGAAGTTTGATTACCTATCGTGAAGACTCCTGTGGTTATGGGGCTTCCCAGGTAGGCTGCGTCAACCGCACGAATTGTCCAATTATAATCACCCTCTGGTAACCCGGTTAATAACCACTCTGCTACTGCACTCACATTGCCAGGCTCCGGAAGGCGAACAGGAATAGTAACAGGAATAGTGCCATGGTAGATTTCAAGGTCATATGTCAGTGCAACACCCGGTGTGTGATCGTCATAGGCTGGTAACCAGGACAGCCTCACTGTATTTTCTCCCAATAAAGAAATATCCAAACCGGTTGGAGATGAGGGTGAATCGTTTTGACCTGCTACATCATTGCGATATACATGCATTTGTGCTTCCACAAGGCCATTTCCGCCAGGTACGAAATATTGACCTGCAATGAAATAATCAAGATCACCATCATTGTCGATGTCGAGCCATGAAAAAGCTCCTCCACGATCACCCGCTGCACGGGGTGAAGGAAGTTCATTCCCCGAATCTGTGAATACACCGTTAGTATTCGTGTAAATTCTGGCCCTTCCTTCAATGTTAGACCCTGAATTGTAATTTCCGGCAAGAAGGATGTCCATATCACCATCTGAATCATAGTCGGCCCAGGTAGCTGCTGTAAAATCGAACCAGCCTTCGCTGTATGGATCAGCAATAACTTCTACAGGAAAATAAATTTCACTGTCGTTGCGATATATACGAAGTGTCAGAGGGGTGTAAGTACTGTCTAATTCTTTTACATTTCCAGCAACAAGAATATCCAGGTCACCGTCTCCATCGTAATCTCCCCATTGAGCTTCGCCTTGTTCAACTGAAAGTGTTCCCAGTATATCTTCTCCTGTAAAAACTCCATTTCCACCGTTACGATAACGGCGAACAAAACCATCATCAAATAGTGGCGCAATGTTTACAAGCAGCAGATCGAGATCCTGGTCTCCATCATAGTCAGCCCATAAACTTTGAGCATGTTCAGTTTTTGCAAATACAGAATTGAGAGAAGTAAAACTCCAACCACTTGCGCCGTCAGGACCATCATTTCGCATCAATACGGTTTCATAAGTATATGAAGTATCGTTGAAAACTGAAGGGATAAGCAAATCCATATCTCCGTCGTTATCAAAGTCGGCCCATGTAATGGAGCGAAGATCGAATTCTGCCTGACTATTTTCCTCCCAGTAGCCTGGCAGGTTTGTTTGGAGCAGGTTGAGTGTACCGGCATCGTTACGATAAATTACTGTTTGATTTTCAGTTCCCAGAGCAAGATCCTGATCACCGTCACCATCCAGGTCGCCCCATGATAAGTCAGATGAACCGATGGATAATGCTCCAAGTGGAACATCTGTATAACTGAAATTCCACGTTGTTGAATCAACAGAGCCATTGTTCTCAATTAATATTAATCGCTCCTCACCGCCCTGGTTATAAACAATATAAGAACCCAATACAGCTATATCCAGATCGCCATCACTATCATAGTCAGCAGGAGCTGTAGAAATAACCCAGAAATCTTCATCTTGTGGAGTAACAAAAATTGAATCAATAGGCGTTACTTCAGTGAAGTCACCGAAAGTGCCGCCAGGAAGTGGCTGAACCGTTATAACCTGCAATGTGCTGCCTGTATCGCCGTCATCGTCAGTTACCATTAGTTCTACCCAATAGGTGTTAGGCGTAAAATAAGTGTGAGAAGGGTTTTGTTCAGCAGAAGTAGTTCCGTCAGCAAAATCCCATAACCAGGAGACAACCGTCCCATCGGGATCAGTGCTGGTATTTGTGAAATCGAGGGAGAGTCCAGTGGCTGAATATACAAAGGATGCTGACGGGGGTTGGTTAAGTGGTGGTGGTGGCGGACCTGAAAAGTGCTCAATTATGCCATCATATCCAACAGTCCATGCATCGGCGCCCGGGCTGGCCGCTATAGCTGTAAATAAACCTGATCCGGATGAGCCGATGTTCAATACAGCCCAGCCCTGTCCGCCATTCGCTGAATAATATGCCGCGTTCGAATTTGTGCTAACCCAGAATTCGTCTGGCCCTACTAAATAAATATCAGTTAGCTGATCACTTGTATTTGGAGTCGGTAAAACCTGCCAGGTAGCACCACCATCGCTACTTCGAAATGCTTCCCCAGACCAGCCTACAGCATATCCTATGTTCTCATTATAGAAATCCATATCCATAATCTGATGCGGATAGCCTGGAAATACTCCTGTTATCCACGAATTGCCATTATCTATACTCCTGGAAAATGAACCCGACACATTATTTGCCCATATGCTTGATCCTTGCACATCTACTGATACATACCCACCTCCTAAGTCGGGAACCGGAATCCATGTATTTCCTCCGTCGCTTGTATGGTAAAGACTTGTGCCACCTTGTCCGATAACCCATCCATCCTGTAGGGTAGTGAAGTGAATATCTTCAGCAGGAGAAAGATCAGGAGGCATTGAGTTTGTTGCTGTCCAGCTTACTCCTGCGTTAACACTCATATATACCTGACCAATCTCATCTAAAATAACTACTTCGGTTGGGTTAACTATTTGTACAGCTTTAATAGAATATAATGATACTGCCGGTTGAATAATCCAGATTGAACCCCCACCTGTATTTGTCAGCACAGTTCCGTTGGTGCCAACAGCAATCAGATCCCCATTCGAAAAATAATCTACATCATTCAACAATTCAGTTGTTCCGCTTGAATTCGGAAACCAGGAATCTCCATTGGTAGCATTGAATACCTTTCCAGTTGCAGGTGAGCTCACATTTGTTACATCAAGATGAGTCGGAATGGCACTTTGTATATTCCATTGTGCATTTGCACTCGTTGACAAAAGAAATATAAACACAGCGAAAATTCGCCGCATTAGTCTCAAGACCTGGAAACCATGGCAGTTGTGTCTTAGGTTGTAATATGATTTGGCCATACTTTTTTTAGTTTTGTTCATTTAATTTAAAGACTTATAGCCCATTATGTTAAGTAAATTCGCATTGAAAGATAGTTTGCATCACACTTAATCAGTCAATTTCCCACCTGCATTGATCCAGTCGGTGATTATTGCTTTGTCCGAAGCTGATAAGGGCCCTGTCGGCGGCATTGTACTCTGATCAACTGCCAGGGATTTTATCCTGGAACCATTTGATACTATACTGGCTTCCGATTCAAAGTTTACTCCTCCACTATTTGACGGAGCAATATGACAGCCTGACAATGCACAACTTTTGGCTACTATTGATTTCGTTGCTAAAAATTTCGGGCCAGGTGTACTTCCGGTCAGATTTGGATCAGAGTCTTCGCTCTTTGAACAGGAAAATGCAATCCCAGTTGCTATTGCAATGCTAAGTATAAAAATTAGCTTTCTCATTGATGTTTGTTTGAAGTGATTAATTGTTAAAGATTGAAGATCAGTATAAAGAAGTTTGCCATGAACTTACAATTGCATGTTATTGATTTACAACAAACAATGGCAAAGAATGTTAAATCAACCAATAAATAATGATAGTGTTTCAAAATAGAACAACCCCCTCTTATCCAAATCTCCTCAATTCAAAATGGATTACAATTTGAAAAATGACTATTTGAAAATACATTCTGCATCTCATTGGTTCGTAAGCACTCTGCCTGTCACCCCCTGCCAGTTTTTTAAGCAGGGGGTGCCGGGGCATAATGAGTTTGGTGGTTACCTGTTCACTATTACCTTACCTGTAGTCGCAGTAATACCGTTTATGCTCAATTTATATATATAAACTCCTTCCTTTAGTGCAGAGGCATTAAGATTCCTGCTGTATGTCCCTGATTCCTGGTATTCACGGGTTATCAGGCTGACTTCTTTCCCGAGTATATTATACAAACTGAGTGATACTTCTCCTCTTTGAGATAAAATATAGGTTATAGTAGTAGCTGAGCTTACAGGATTTGGGTAAATGCTTACACTATTTACAAAGGGTTTTATGGGATCTTCGATGCTGGTATTGGTCAGGCAAAATTCGCCAACAGCCACTTGCCCCCTGAGTTCTCCTGCAGGATTGTTGCTTGTGTGAAAATTGGCATAAACCTCCCCGCTTTCGAACTTATCCGCAATTTCCGGAGTAAAAGTCGCATCATTCCAATAACCTGTCATAACGGAATCAGTAGGCAGCGCATAAATAACAGGTCCATTCGAACCAGGTAGCCCGGCATGAAAATGGTCCATGGTTAAAGTTGAACCGAGATGACTCACTGCAATCCCATAGTGCAAATTGCTGTAGTTGCGGTCCATTGTTACAAATCCCGAACCCTGTGCATTATCTGCTCCGATCACAGAGCCTGTCTGCTGTGAAGTACAAAGGCTGTATATTACTCCATCACGCGTAAGTGAGGCAGGTTGGCCACGAACTTCGCCTGCGGGATTCAGTGCTGTATGCAGGTTGATGTATATATCGCCGCTAAGTGCTTTTTTAACGAAGGAATCGAAATCAAGGTTGCCGGAAAATTCCGGACTTTCGGGAGTCAGAACAGCAAAAACAGAATTTCCTTGTATAAATCCTGTCAGGCCCATTACAACGGGTCCGCTTTCGCCTTCTTTCCCCGAATGAAAATGCGCCCCGGTGATAGTGCCACTCAGCTGATCAGCCTGAATATCGACCCGGATTGTATCTAAACGGCTGTTTACTGAGAAGTTGCAAAGACCCATGGCATTTACAGGTGTACCTGGATTAACAGTTCCGGTTTCCTGTGAAGAATCCATCCAGGTGTCGAAAACAAGAGTGCTGCTTTTCAATAATTGCCCCCTGATTTCCCCGGCAGGAAAATTGGAAGTATGAATATTTACATATACTTTTCCCTGTTGCAACGAATCAAGGAAGGCTGATTGATTAGCGAGTGTTGTAAGATTAAAAACTCCTTTGTAAGTATTCCCCAGGTTAAATTGCGAAAGAGGAACAGCTACAGATCCGCTGCTACCCATTGCACCATAATGCAGGTGTGCATTTGTGATAGCCGCTGTTAAATCATTTACCAGTACGTTAACTTCCAACTCTGTTTTATCCTGACTCAGGTTAAACGATCCCAGCCCTAATGGCGTTTTATCGGAAGGATTGGTATTGCCAGCCTGCTCCATATTTAGTGTTGCCCTGTAGTTAGCATCTGCTTCAGGTAATATCCGGCCACTTATTTCACCACCTGGATTCGATGCAGTATGAATATTTACGTAGTATTCGCCATCCAGAAATTTCTGCAGGTGCCCGTCTCCCATGCTAATTCCCTGGAGGTATCCTTTAATCTTATTTCTGTCGATGTAAGGAACTAAGCTATACTGCACGCTTCCGTTAGCTTCCGAATGAATGTGTGCTGAAGTGATCGGTCCTGTTAAACCGTTTGCTGTAATATCAAACCAAAGCGTATCGTCGTGATACGAAAACCCGGCTACTCCATTGGCTGATGAAGGCACAACCAGGTTGCTTTCATTATGTGTTGTGTCGAGCCTTGCTGAAAACATAAGTCCGCCAAAGGATTCCTGCGCCCTTAGTGGTTGAATGGCAATGGCGATAATGGCAAGTAGTAATATTCTTTTCATAATTTTAGTATTTAAATTGTTAGAACTGAGTATTGAATTGAGGATCGGCGTACCAGACAACCGGACCCTTTATCTTATTGGGTGAGATTCAGTATAGACGTAGACATTTTATTCAAATTTGCCTGGCTATTTTATAATTACAAGGTGAATTTCTTTGGCATTAGAGCTGGTTTCGGATCTAAGCCACATTTCGGAATCAATAAGTCTGGTAATTTCCCAATTGCCGCTAATCTCATCCATATGAAAGTTTCCTGGTAATGCAATAAGCATTTTATTGCTAATAGTTTCAACTGTATGGTAGTTGGATGTATATGCCTGGTTATGTTTAGCTTTCACCAGGTTCCACATTCCAAAATATAGCACACCTATTCCTGTACTCTCCACTGCAGCCGAACCGTCATTTTCAAATTTGAAGTGATACGTGCTGAAATCAGAAGTCATTTCTTTGCCCGATTCAACAAAGTATGTAACTCTCCATTTACCGGCGGCTACAATAGCATTCTGTTTAGCAGCTTCATCAGCTGAATCTGACAAAGGTTGTGTTTCTTTTTGACAGGATACTGCGATTGTAACTACAATCAACACTATAATATAGGATGTCTTTTTCATGGCCTGTTAGATAATTGGTTAGAGCTAAACATTTCGGCTATTTGTCCGATGGTGTAAAGTTAAATCCACCTGTATGGCTATAAAAATAAAGAATGATGAATGAGAATTATTGAATGACGAATGGGAATTTCGGGTTATCGTTTGCCCTTATGCGTGTTTCCCAATGGCGGTTACTGGCTTCCTCCTGAATCAAATTATGACAAGGCTGTTAAATAAAATTGAGTATGTATAATAATGGTGTCCATCTAACTTTCGTAACACAAATTCGTTTATAAAAGTGGATAAAGCCGTTTAACTTGTGTAATAAATGCATTTGCACAAAATAGTTTGTGAATATTTGATCCAGAAAATGTATTGAGTATGCTCAGTTTGTAGAACTATTATAATGTGTGTTAAGTTGAGTGTTGATAAATAAAAAGCACCGTATATGATTAATATACAGTGCTTTATAATTCTGAATTGCGGAGCTTCCGGGAAACTGGTTTTTGTGTTACATTATATTGATTTTCAATTATTTACGTGTTGTCAAGGTTACCTTGTTTTAGCACAATTATAGCACATATAATTAATTCATAAAACAATTTTAACGGATAATGAGTCTTGGAAAAATGTGGAAATCAAGAATTTTTTGAATGAAAAATGGATCGTTCCTGCCTGAGAACAAACAACTAAAAACCTGTTTTTCTTAAATAGCTATATAAAAAACCTGTTTTTCTTAAACTATACCTGTTTTTCCTGACACAGTTGAATGACAACAGTAAAAATCCACTCCCTTCTAACTTTTCTTAATTGTAGCTACCGGGGTTCCTCGCAGACCTTCTTTTACAAGATATGCTATTAAGCTTGCAAAATCTTCAATATTTTGCTCAACACTGGCTTTTTCGAGTGATTCCATGTACATTTTGCGTTCTTCCACCGGAACTACTGTCCATGGATATCCACCAGATGCAAGCATTACATTCATTAAAAAACGACCCATGCGACCATTTCCATCCATATATGGATGAATATATACAAAGATAAAATGCCCCAATACAGCTCTGACGGATGCATGTGGTTCGCCTTGTAACAATTCAAATAATACTGGCATTGTATCTCTTACAGCTTCTGGGCTAAGAGGCACGTGTTTCGAATGACCAATAAATACTTGTCCGTTTCTATATCCGGCTAAGTCGGAAGGCTTCAGTATATTAGCAGTAACACTTGGGGCAAATAATTCTCTGTACCAATCTCTGTGATCTTTATCAGCAACCAGACCTGGATTTTCGTTATTGAGTATTTTTCTGATACTTTCTCTAACTTTTTGTGTTGCCTGCCAATAGCCTCTTGCAGCCATAGCATCCTTTTGTTTCCTGTCATCCTCATTTCTTACGCTATCCCACTCCCCACTTCGCACGCGATCAATTAGTTCAGGTGTGACTCTGTATTTCTCAATAGATAAGGAGTGATAAGCGTCTGTGACATAAATTTCTTCAACTAGCTTCATATAGTTTGCATGATCCTTTGCAAGTCCAGGTGCTATTGGAAATTGACTAATGACATTCACGCGCATCTCATGCCACATCAACTTAATTCTATTTACAAATGGCGACACACCTTTTGCATTTAACACAATTGGAGATGAGCTTTCAAAAGGATCTGTTTCCCGCACATCATAGCCTGCTATCTGCATAGTTTTCAGTATATCATCCGCAATTTTTCCCTTTCCTATATTCCGGAATGCTCCTGCCAGTCGCCCTGCAACCGTACTATGCCCTCCATCCAGTAATAAACCTAATACTTCTGATGAATCCCTTATCATCGCTAATGCAGTCCTCGCATCTGTAGGACACTTAATAAATGTATTAGGTGAACAATAAATTAGAGAAGAAGTAAGTGTCAACATACGGATGTTTTCAACTTCTATTATCTCTGCAACATTCGGGAGCGGAGATTTCATTGTAAATAAAGATGTATTATGAGGTAATGGAGTAATTCCATTCGGCCCATCCACAGATCGGATAATAAGTTGTTCCGGTACTGACCAATTACCTGAGTGTATTTGCAAGGATTGCTCTGCCGAAATACAGTATGAATCACTATATCTTGCATTTAAATATCTTGCACAAAAATGCCAATATGAGGCGTACCAGGATGTACTATCTCCTGATTGCTCATCGGAAGGCACTGATAAATACCAGCCTTTCACTACTTCTCGCAGAAATTTATTTTTTACAAGGCGTTCTCTATGTACCCGGCTTATTTCAGATGCTTTAATAGCTACAATTCCGTTATCTTGAAGCTTTTTAAGTATATCTAATGATTCTGCAAGTTTTTCTCCTGGTGTTGCCATTTTTCAAATAATCTGTTAAACCTTCAACTACTTGAACATCCATATCAATAAGATGTGTCAAAACCCTATTAACCTGTTGTGTTAATTCACTATTATTACGCTGTGTCTTTCACCTGTTTCCTTGTTGTGTCTATTCTCTATTATTGTGCTGTGCTATATCTCTATTATAATGCAATAATAGTGCAATATGCTGTATGAAAAACATTTAAGAAAATAAATATCGTCTGTATATTAAATATCAGAAGGGATTAAAGGGCAAATAAATGGAAGCAGATATTACACAATCGATTATTCTGGGTGAATTAGAGGGTGAAAGTATAATAAAAAAAAATAAAGCACCATATATTATTCATATACAATGCTTTATCTACTTAAATTCTGCGAATCTGTGGAGCTGCCGGGAGTCGAACCCGGGTCCAAACAAGCAGCAAAACCGCTTTCTACATGCTTAGCTTTTAGTTGATTGTCGGGTAAGAACCGGCAAAAAGCCACCCAATCCTTACCGTATTCCCTTTGGTTTTCGAGCTGCCGTCAGGACTCCGGCAACCTTATCCTTCCCT
>CAIJPI010000217.1 GCA_903822525.1 uncultured Bacteroidales bacterium
ATCTCTGCAACAGTATTCCCTCTGCAAAGTTGCTTTGGAATCTCCATGGTAATATAATCAGAAGCCGGATTTGGATATATGCGAAACGCTTCATCAAAAGTATCGTTATCTCTTGAATCAGTGTGAGTTACAGTATCGGTTACACTTATTGTCCAGGCATATTGCTTATTTGTTTGAGCAGGGCTACAGGCAATGTCGCCAAGCATAGAATAAAATGCTTGAACAGTCAAAGCATAATTCATGTCGCTTAATTGAATAATACCCTCTACGAAAATATCATCATCATCATCTGTGCCTATGCAGCGCTGCCAGAGAATATCACCGGATGATGAATTTATTTTAAGCATCCATATATCCCTAAGCGTATATTGCGGGTACCAGGGATCGTAATGCAACCCAATCACATCTCCGTCTTTTGAAGCTGTTCTGGCAAATACCATAAAGTTACCATCGCTCAAATTAAAAAACTTTAAAGGAGATTCATTTTTACTGCCACCATAACATCTTTGCCAAATTACATTTCCACTATAATCAGTTTTGCGAAGCACCATATCTTCTGTTCTATTTCCTAAATTATCATATCCAACATGATATCCTGAGTTGGCAAAATCCCGATCATCAGAT
This sequence comes from uncultured Bacteroidales bacterium, assembly GCA_903822525.1. Lineage (GTDB taxonomy): Bacteria > Bacteroidota > Bacteroidia > Bacteroidales > UBA4417 > UBA4417. The sequence goes on from CAIJPI010000217.1 coordinate 625, forward strand.
GATGACCACAATCCTATAAGATATCCTCCTGGAATTTCAAGAAGTTCTCCTACTCCATCATATTCTGAGCCACCAATACATTGCTGCCATTCAATATTTCTTTCGCTATCCAGTTTAAGCAAAATAGCTTCAGGTTTTGACCAACTTGGCGAAATACATGTAATATTGCCCCCTTCAACCGAAGTGCCATCACCTCCTAAAAGGTAACCACCATCATTGGTATGTATCATAGCTTCACTAAATTCAAAGTCAGGTGTACCCGCAGTAAAATCCCAAGCTTTAGTACCATCTGCATTCAGTTTCACCATCCACATATCATAAGCCCCAAAGTTTTGGGTAATGTCGCCATCATGCGATAATGTTGTACCTATAAAAGTAATACCACCATCTGCATCAGCATATACACTGGAATTGTACATATATTCACCACTTGTACCGCCAATAATTTTATCCCATATTTTATTACCGTTGGCATCTATCTTAATCACCCAATAATCCCCACTATTGGGATATGGGTCATAAGTTATATCGCCATCACTGGAGGTAGAACCTCCAATTATATAGTAATACCCATCTGTTGAAGCTTCTATAATGCATGGCATGTCGCGATCGCTACCGCCCAAAAATTTATCCCACACAAAATTGCCATCATTGTCAAGCTTAACCAACCAAATATCATCAGAATCTGTCTGAGGTGGAGGGGCAGTTGTTGGTACTTCATAATCGGCTACCATTAAAAATCCGTCATCTGTCTTAGCAATATCATAAGGAAAAACATCGAATTCCTCGCTTTCATAACCCGAAAGACAGCTTTGCCAGTTGAAAATGATATTCTGGGCGGTAAGAATATTTACTATTAGCAAACTAACTATAAGAAAACTAAATCTTTGCATAGTCTACTTATTTATTTTGTAATCAACTAATTCCCAAATTTCGCCATTTTGAAGTTCTTTTTTTATTAAACCGATATTCTTAACAAAATAGCACTTGAATGGATAAAGATTCAAAGACTCGGGAATATTAGAAGCCTGATTGAAATATACTTGTAAATATTTGTCATTATTTACAATTGTTGAATCCAAGATAGACCATTCTACATCTACGTTACAGGCGAATAATTTGTGCACATTATTTGCTAATACAGGAAAATTTGTCATATCGTTAAAAAAACTTTCGTCTGCTTTGAAAAAACAAAAATGAAATATGGCTTTACCACCATTTTTACCACCATAGAAAGTTCTTGCTACCATATTGCCAGAGTTTATAGTGTGGTATTTTGAAGTTACTTCCTCATGCAATTCACCAGACCCAATATTGGTGCTTTCCATTTTTGAATCAATGCTTTTCAATGTAAGAGTATCATATACTCCAAACTGGTTTTTATACGCCCACCAGCTTCCAGCCGGGAAGACGAAAAATTGTTTGAAATCGTCAGGTATCATATAAGTTTCCTTTTCGCACGAGCCACCTATGATTAGGAGCATTACAATTGGAAGGATGTGCAGCTTATTAAAAGATTTGATTTTTATGTGCTTGTTCATGGCTTTTTTCAATTAGATGGTAATAAAACAGGGTTGCCGGAGAAACCGGCAACCCATAAAAACTGAATTATTTAGCTACTACTAATTTACCAGAAAGGCTTTTTCCATTACAAGACATTTGGTAAAAATAAGTACCTGCACTTAATTGCCTCGTATCCCATAGCTTTTGGCCTCGGTTGCCTGTCAGATTTATTGTTTCAATCACTTTTCCGTTAGGTTCAGTAATAGTAAGAATTGCTGAAGTTTCACCATCAGGGAGTTTATAATCAAATGCCGCCCGAGTAGAAGCCGGATTGGGTTTGACTGATATTTCCATACCATAAACCTTGGCAAGTGTACTCGGATTAACTGAACCTTTTTTAAGAGCGGATTGTTCGTTCAGTTCAAAGCAATCAATAAATGGAGTATTGTAGTATGCCGTGAGTATACCTCTTGCAAGGCTACTTGCTTCACCGCTACTGTTATTGGCGAAGTTAAACAACATATCTTTTTCTGTGTTCGTTAGTTCTGTAATCTCTCGGTTTTCATTGAACAAAGTCTTGTACAGGTTCAGTATCTGAACATATTGATCGTGAGCAGCAAGAGCGTCTCCGGTAAGGTTGTACAATTGCGGCAACATATTAGCTAATGACAATGCATCAGTATAATTATCTTCCTGAAGGTAAGTTGCAATGATTTGTTTGTCAGCCACAATACCAACCAGGTTGTTAAGCCAGCCACGTAATGCGTTGTTATCGAGAATGGTATCATTCAAATAACTACGGATCATGTCGTTTGCTGCCCTTGATTTTTCGCGGTTATACAATGCCATTTGTTTTTCGAGTACTGTTTTGTATGTTTCGCCTGTAGCCAACTGCCTCAGGATTTCTATCATATAGTCGGGCAGGGGATTTTCCTTGTCTTCCAAATATTTCAGTAAATCTTCCTTTTTTAGTTCGTCAGGATTAGCTGCCAAAATATCCCTGCTAAAGGGCTCAAAGGTACTACTTTCCGGTCAGGAAAGCACTATGACGTTCGTACACTCATGAACTTTACTCTTACTTCTTATACCATAAATGCACTCCAGGCTAAATTTGCAATCATAGTAAATATAATTGCAAAAATCAGGAGCAAGCCTAGCATGACAAATTTCAAAATTGTTCTTCTCCAACTTTGACAATAAATTCTTTTCATGGCTATCAGCATATAGACTGAAATCCAACCAACTGCCAGTTTTGTAAAAAGATCAGTGCTGAAAATTTTATCAAGTATAAAGTTGCTCAATATCAGGAGAAGAAATATCAGGCTGAAGTAATGCAGGCTCAGTATTGCATGGTCTACGTAATAGTGCTGTTTATTCCGGAAGTAGAGCAGTTTCAGGAATAAGGCGAACAAGGGCAGCAGGAAAAACAACATTTTTGGGATGTTGTGCAGAAATGTTTCGGTGAGCTTTTTCAAAAATTCTTTTTGGCCTTCTTCTCCTTCCAGGTTTATTTTTAAATTTTTAACAGTGAGAATTCGCGTCAGGTAACCATCTTTGTTTTTACCACTTCGCAGTTTTTGCTGGTTTAAATATTCTTCAGGGCTAACTCTGTTTTGTAATAATGAATCAAGGTAACTGCTGATAGGCAGAGCGGATTTTTTATTTGAGTCCAGCAATATTTTATGCTCATTTATACCGGACTTTGGATTTGGAATAAGGGCGCCAGATTCGATTTTATTTGTACCTATCGGATTCAGCGTGTTTATTCTGGTATGAATTAATGAGTCATTTTTCTCAGCCTGTTTAGTGGAGTCTGCTATTAATGCAGCAGGATTGACGTTATTCTTTACCTGAAACTTTTCTTCGTAGTTGTTGAAATAAAAAAACAAAAAGAAATAAACAAAACTGCTGAACAGATAAAGCCTGATAGGGTGAAACTGGCTTCGCTGCTTGCCTTCATTATAGCTTTTCGTGAGAATCCCTGGTTTAAAAATTAACGGAAGCACTGTTCGGAAAAACCGGGAGTCGAAATGCAGAAAATCGCTTACAAACTCATAGGCCAATTCGCCGAAGGACTCCTTGTGATCATGATACCGTTGTCCGCAAAAATGACAATATTTCCCATCTATTTCACTTAAACAGTTTTTACATTCATGTGTATCTTTTTCTTCCATATATATTTGAATTAAGGATAATCGAAATTATACTAACCTGAATAAGGAAAGTAAATATACTGCTTTCTTAGTTAATTGATCAGTCCTTACTATCGAAATTTATATTGAACTGCTATTCTTTAATCCAGCTTAATAATTTAGTAATTATAAATGCAAAAGAGGCCGCCAACCGGCAGCCTCTCTCACAAACTATCAATAAACAGCAGTACTATTTTTTCTTTCCTGATTTTTTAGAATCTGCTTTTTTGTCTCCTTTTTTCGACGTTTTAACTTTTGACAAAACTGCATTTTCTTTGATAGCAGCCTGAGCAGCAGCCAAACGAGCGATAGGAACGCGGAATGGTGAGCAACTTACATAGTTCATTCCAACCGAATGACAGAATTCAACTGACGATGGTTCACCACCATGTTCGCCGCAAATACCAACTTTCAGGTTTGGACGGGTTGAACGGCCTTTTTCAGTTGCCATCTTTACAAGTTGTCCAACGCCTTCCTGGTCGAGAACCTGGAACGGGTCATATTTCAATATACCTTTTTTCAGGTAAACAGGGAGGAACTTGCCAGCATCGTCGCGTGAATAACCGAAAGTCATCTGGGTTAGGTCGTTTGTGCCAAACGAGAAGAACTCAGCGGATTCAGCAATTTTATCTGCAACCAAAGCAGCACGTGGAACTTCGATCATGGTACCAACCATATAATCCATGCGGTCCTTACGTTCAGCAAAAACTTTTTCAACGGTTTCGCGAACGATCTTTTCCTGCAACTGCATTTCGGTAAGCGTACCTGTAAGAGGAATCATGATTTCCGGATGAGTTTTGATGCCTTTCTTTTTCAGGTTCATGGCAGCCTCGATAATAGCGCGGGCCTGCATTTCCGAAATTTCAGGATAGGTATTTCCAAGGCGGCATCCACGGTGACCAAGCATAGGGTTGAATTCGTGAAGTGATTCAACTTTTTCCTTAACAGCTTTTGCTGATATGCCCATTTCCTTGGCCATTTCTTTCTGGTTTTCCTCTTCGTGAGGAACAAATTCGTGCAAAGGAGGATCGAGTAAGCGAACAGTTACCGGAAGGCCTTCCATAGCTTCGAATATGCCTTCGAAGTCAGCACGTTGCATTGGCAACAGTTTTGCAAGAGCAGCACGACGACCAGCTTCATCATCAGCAAGGATCATTTCGCGCATGGCTTTGATTTTCACACCTTCGAAAAACATATGCTCAGTACGGCAAAGGCCAATACCTTTTGCTCCGAAAGTACGGGCAACCTGTGCATCGTGAGGAGTATCAGCATTGGTGCGTACAAGCATGCGTGAATGTTTGTCGGCCATTTCCATCAGTTTGCCAAAGTCGCCACTGAGAGCAGCTTCCATGGTAGCGATTTTTCCTTCGTACACTTCACCATTCGATCCGTTTATTGATAACCAGTCGCCTTCTTTAAAAGTAGTGGCACCAATTTGGAGTACGCGTGTTTTATAGTCAATTTTTAGAGTACCAGCACCTGAAACACAGCATTTGCCCATACCACGGGCAACAACTGCTGCATGCGATGTCATGCCGCCACGTGCGGTTAGAATCCCTTCGGCAACATTCATACCTGCAAGATCTTCAGGAGAAGTTTCAATACGAACCAATATTACTTTATGCCCTTTGGCTGCCCAGGCAACTGCATCGTCGGCAAAGAAAACTACCTGTCCGGTAGCTGCGCCTGGCGAAGCTGGCAAACCCTGAGCCAGTGATTTTGCTTTTTTCAAAGCGGCTGTATCAAAAACAGGGTGAAGTAATTCATCCAGTTTCGAAGGCTCAACCCTTAAAATAGCTGTTTTTTCGTCGATAAGTTTTTCATTAAACATATCAACGGCAATTTTTACCATAGAGGCACCTGTGCGTTTTCCGCTGCGGGTCTGTAGCATCCAGAGTTTACCTTCCTGAATGGTGAACTCCATGTCCTGCATGTCTTTATAGTGCTTTTCCAGCTTGTTCTGGATATCAAACAGCTCTTTATAAAGCTTAGGCATGGTTTCTTCCAGTGAAGGGAATTTTGAGCTGCGGTCTTTTTCGCTTACACCGGTAAGTTTAGCCCAACGTTTTGATCCTTCAATAGTAATTTCCTGTGGTGTACGTATACCGGCAACCACATCTTCGCCTTGAGCGTTGATAAGGTATTCGCCATTGAAAATATCTTCGCCGGTTCCTGAATCGCGGCTGAAACAAACACCGGTAGCTGAGCTGTCGCCCATATTACCAAATACCATGGCCTGAACGTTAACAGCTGTTCCCCATTCTTCAGGGATATTATTAAGCTGACGGTATAAAATAGCGCGGTCATTCATCCAGCTATCAAATACAGAACATATCGCTCCCCAAAGCTGCTCCCATGGGTCAGCAGGAAAGTCCTTTTTTGTTGATTTTTTTACAGCTTTTTTGAAACGAGCAACCAATTCTTTCAGGTCATCGGTTGTAAGTTCATTATCAAGAGTTACACCTTTTTCTTTTTTCAGATGGTCGATGATTTCTTCGAACGGGTCTTCGTCTTCTTTCGAAACCGGTTTCATTCCAAGAACTACATCACCATACATCTGAACAAAACGACGATAGGAATCCCATACGAATCTGCCGTTACCGGTTTTCTTCTCAAGGCCTTTTACAGCTTCATCATTTAACCCCAGGTTGAGAATGGTATCCATCATGCCTGGCATCGAAGCGCGTGAGCCCGAACGAACTGAAACAAGAAGCGGATTTTTGCTGTCGCCGAATTTGGCGTTCATGTGTTTTTCAACTTCCGAAACTGAAGCTTCAACTTCCTTTTTAATCAGTTTCAAAGCCGCATCGCGACCTTCTTTTGTGTAAACGGTGCACACTTCGGTTGTAATAGTGAACCCCGGAGGAACCGGTACACCAATGAGGTTCATTTCGCACAGGTTGGCACCTTTGCCACCAAGCAGGTTTTTCATCGAAGCATCGCCTTCAGCTTTTTTGTTGCCAAAGGTATAAACGCTTTTAACTTTTGATTTTGCCATAATAGTATTAGTTATTAGGATTTTATTGAAATAATTCTCAGCTTTAAAAGGTATCGTTTTGCGCGTGCAAAAGTACAAAAAAAAGTTTTCCGAAAAGTTGAATTCGAAAATGCTTTTAAATAATCCTTATATCCGGTTTCAAATACCTGATTTCATTTGCTTTTAGTCCAGGCTTTTTTTGTAATTTGGCCGTATAAATACTTGGTGTCACTATACTTTTATTGCTGACTGAATAATCTCAGTTCCGGAAGTAAAAGCAGTAATCCGATTTCAATGATGATAGTATGAAAAGCCTGGTTCTTATTGTTTTAATATCTTTAACGGCTGTTGCCGCTTCTGTTTCACAGACATCAGTCTATCATCCTTTACCCGAAGGAGATGCCTATTGGCGGGAATCCAGCGAAGGATACCAGTGTTGTTGTGCTGATTACCAGTATGTTTTTAAAGGTGATACAGCTATCGGTGGGATTGACTACCAGAAAGTCGAGCAATCAGGTGTTACGTACGATCTTAATCCCGGTGGCGGATGCATTCATGGTGGATATTCCTATTTTTTCAAACAGTATAAAGGTGCTGTCAGAAACGATATTCCAGGGAAAAAAGTATGGTTTGTTCCCGCTGATTCAACAACTGAGCAGTTGCTGTATAATTTCGACATGGAATTGTATGATACGCTTATGCCTTCATACTTATATAACCAGAACTGGGCTGGTACTGATTATTATATTTATGTTGCTTCTGTTGATTCAGTTCGGGTTGGGAATAATTACCACAAGCGTTTTGGTATTGCAACCACCTATAATTTGCAAAATGTATATGCTGAGCTTATCGAAGGTGTTGGAAGTTCATTCGGACTCTTTGGATCACTTGGAGTTCTGTGGCCGCCTTTCGAATTTGGTTCCATGCTTGAGTGTCTGAATATCGAAGGAATAACGGTGCTTCCTGATTATTCAACTTCCTGTTTATTAATTACAGGAATTGATAAACCTGTGAAACAGGAAAATTTTGGTATTTATCCGAATCCGGTAAGCGAAACTGCCTTAATTGTTATACCTGCTCATATTCAACAAGTTGATCTGCAGATATTTGATGTGAGCGGAAGAGAAGTATATGCAAAAAATAACGTTTCCCGAAATACTGTCTTCTTAAAAGGGAATCTCCCTAAAGGAGTTTATTTTTACCAGTTCAGTATCAAAAGAAGTGTTCAATCGTATGGTAAACTGGTAGTGAATTAAGTCATAAAATACATTCATAATACTCTAAGATGAAATTATTTATACGATCAGTTTCTATTATTTTTATGTTTTTTATCCTTCGTGCTATCAGCGGATGCTTTAATCATGATTGCCCTGATGATGTGTATCCCTTTGATTTTTCAAAAATTAAAATCAACAATCTTGACAATTCAGGCATGGGGCCTAAGGTAATTTCGAATAATACAATGAATAAAGCAGCCGTAGCTTTTCAGGTATTTATTTCCTCCGACTTATCTTACCTTGGGCAATCCCGACAAAAAACTCAGGGCTTTGGTTTCTCCGAAGTAAATGCATTTTCAAAAACAAAGTGTCCGAC
>CAIJPI010000218.1 GCA_903822525.1 uncultured Bacteroidales bacterium
CCCTGAACCCCTGAACCTTTGAACCCCTGAACCCCTGAACCCTTGAACCCTTGAACCCTTGAACCCTTGAACCCTTGAACCCTTGAACCCTGAAACCCTGAACCGAGCGAAGCGAGCTCACCGAAGGTAAACCCTGAAACAAAAATACCCTAACATTCACCCTTCCAAAACCTGATTCGAACATATGTAAAAAATTGTTCTGAATTTTATACCTTTGCAGCAATGGAACACATCAGAAACTTTTGTATTATAGCACATATCGACCACGGCAAAAGCACCTTGGCCGACCGCTTGCTCGAAACCACCGGAACCATTACCGATCGCCAGCTTCAGAACCAGGTGCTCGATGATATGGATATTGAACGCGAACGTGGTATTACGATAAAAAGCCATGCCATACGGATGGATTATCTTAGAGATGGCATTCAATATGAATTAAATCTCATTGATACTCCGGGACATGTTGACTTCTCATACGAAGTATCACGTGCCATCGCTGCCTGCGAAGGTGCACTCCTGATTGTTGATGCAACTCAGGGTATACAGGCTCAGACCATTTCCAATTTATACCTGGCACTCGAACACGATCTCGAGATTATCCCGGTGATGAATAAAATGGATATGGAATCAGCCATGCCCGAAGAAGTAGAAGATCAGATTATTGAACTTATTGGTTGCAAATCAACAGATATCATTCGAGCCAGTGCACGCACAGGAATGGGAATTCAGGAAATACTCGATGCCATTATCAGTCGTGTTCCGGCACCTAAAGGTGATCCTGAAGCTCCGCTGCAGGCTCTTATTTTTGATTCCCTGTTTAATCCCTTCAGGGGAATAATCGCCTATTTCCGTATCTTCAACGGGCAGATCCGTAAAGGCGACCAGGTAAAGTTTGTGAATACCGGAAAAGAATATAAAGCAGAGGAAATCGGGTTGCTGAAATTACAGCAAAAGCCAATGGATATGCTTACAACCGGCGATGTTGGCTATATTATTTCAGGGATTAAAACCGCCAAAGAAATAAAAGTAGGCGATACCATTACTCATGTCGACCGTCCGTGTGTAACTGCCGTCGAAGGATTTGCAAACGTAAAACCCATGGTTTTCGCCGGGCTTTACCCTATTGATGCTGACGATTACGAGGAACTCCGTGTTGCCATCGAAAAGCTGCAATTAAACGATGCTTCACTCAGTTTTGAACCTGAATCATCCTTAGCACTCGGATTTGGTTTCCGTTGCGGGTTTCTTGGACTTCTGCACATGGAGATTGTTCAGGAACGCCTCGATCGTGAATTTAACATGGATGTAATTTCGACGGTGCCTAACGTAATGTACAAAGTTATTACTACCAAAGGCGAGGAAATTGAAGTTCACAACCCTTCAGGGATGCCTGACACAACCTGGGTTGACGATATTTACGAGCCATTTATTTCGGCCCAGGTAATTTCAAAATCGGATTACCAGGGTGCTATCATGAAACTCTGCCTCGACAAACGCGGCACGCTCAAAAACCAGATATACCTTACACAAAACCGTGTTGAACTTAGCTTCGACCTGCCTTTAGGTGAAATTGTAATTGATTTTTACGATAAACTCAAGAGTATCTCGAAAGGTTATGCTTCGTTCGACTATCATATTTCCGACTACCGTAAAGCCGACCTGATAAAACTGGATATTCTTCTTAACGGCGATCCGGTTGATGCACTGAGTACGCTTATTCACCGCGACAATGCCTATAGTTTCGGTAAACGTATCTGCGAAAAGCTGAAAGAACTTATCCCAAGGCAACAATATGAAGTAGCCATTCAGGCAGCTATAGGTGCAAAAATCATTTCGCGCGAAACTATAAAGGCCCTTCGTAAAGACGTTATTGCCAAATGCTACGGCGGCGATATATCGCGTAAACGCAAATTACTCGAAAAACAAAAAAAGGGGAAGAAACGCATGCGCCAGATTGGTAACATCGAAGTTCCTCAAAGTGCATTTTTGGCAGTACTAAAACTTGATTAACAGTTTCCCTCTAATTCTTACTACAAAAAGCCTTTCAGCTTTCAAATGGCTGGAAGGCTTTTTCCTTATTTCTGTATCGAAGCCAGGCATGGATTGTTTCAATTCTGCTGGATTAAAATTGCCGGTGAATATTTCGTTTAACTTAATAATAGGAATAAGTTTCTGAGCGCTTCTGATCTCTTGTCTCTATTAACTGCATAATGTTCAAGAAACAAATATGAAATATTTCAGTAATGTCATTCGTAAATTGAATATTCCGCTTGTGCATCGAATTTAGAATGTGTATAATTTTGCAGTATTAATTCTTAATCAAAGGATTCAAAGTGTATTCGGCTCCATGACTAATCATCATTTTCAAATGTTTTATTCATACTTTATCATAATCATACAGCCCTTCTATATCAGGAGAAATGGCCACTCTTGGCAAAATCATTATATTAGCGGCTGATTTTCAAAAAACACAGGCTTTACAAAATGAGGTTAAATACAAAACGGTTTATTTCAGGCATATTAATTACTTCCTTTTTCATCTACTCCATTGTGATATATACAGTAGGAACCAGGGTAGATAAAGGTGAAAAATATGTAACCGAGCAGGCAAAGCGGGGAAAACTGCTTTTCCAGAAGAATAACTGCATTGCCTGCCACCAGATTTATGGACTGGGTGGATATATGGGGCCTGATTTAACCAATGTAATTTCAGCCCCCGGAAAAGGTCCGTTATTCGCCAAGGCTTTTCTGATGGTAGGATCGGAAAGGATGCCTAACTATCATTTAACGGAAACTGAAATCGAAGAGCTTATTGCCTTCCTCACTTATGCTGATAAAACCGGCGTTTCGCCTGTTAAAAAATTCGAAATAAATTATGATGGAACCGTTAACTGGAAAGGGAAAGATGAAAAGAGAGACTAGCATTTATTTTATATTATTCGCGATACTTGCTTTGTTGGGAGGTGTACTGTTTGGTATTATCGGCGCATTTCAGTTTGTTATTCCAAAGTTTTTCGAATGGATACCTTTTATTAAAAGCAGGCCGTTACACGTTTCATTGGTTATCGCGTGGATATTCCTGAGCGCAGTGGGTGGCATTTATTATTACCTGCCAAAGTATTGCAATGTTAAGCTGTTTTCGAACAAATTACAGGTAATCCATCTTTGGATTTTCATACTAACAGGCGTTTTGGTAATCACTTCGTACCTGGCGGGAAAATTCGGGGGAAGAGAATATTGGGAGTTCCCTCCTGTACTGGCCATTCCGATAATAGTTTCGTGGCTTATCTTCGGATTTAATTATTTCAAAACTGTTTTCACGAAAACCGAACCCTGGCCCGTGTACCTATGGATGTGGGGTACAGGAATATTCTTTTTCCTGTTCACTTATTTGGAATCTAATTTATGGGTATTCTCCTATTTTCGCGATCACCTGGTCCGCGACATTACCGTTCAGTGGAAAGCAGGCGGTTCCTTGGTTGGTTCCTGGAATATGCTTATTTACGGAACAGCCATATTTTTGATGGATAGAATTCAACGGGAAGATAAGATCGCAAAGTCAAGACTGGCATTTATTATGTATTTCCTGGGCTTAACCAACCTGATATTTAACTGGGCTCATCATATATACATCGTTCCCAATGCAATATGGGTGAGGTATATAGCTTATGGTATAAGTATGACAGAATTGTTGATCCTGGGTAAGATAATCTGGAACTGGAAAAGAGACCTGACAAAATCACTCAGGGACTTTCATATTCTTTCAATCCGGTTTATTGTTGCCTCCGATGTTTGGATCCTACTGAATCTCATTCTGGCAATTTTACTTTCGATACCTGCCATCAATATTTTTACTCATGGCACCCATCTTACTGTAGCGCATGCCATGGGAAGTACGATCGGAATAAACACAATGATTCTGATTGCATCCTGTTTATACTTGATTCCCGATGCCACAAATCTTCAGTTTACTAACTTACAAAGCAAGATAATTTCGGTGGGATTCTGGATAATGAATATCGTTCTACTCTTTTTCTGGCTGGCACTTATCTTTGCAGGATACAGTAAAGGCTACCTGGTTGTTGAAGACAAACTGACATTTCAGGAAATCATGCTGCATATCAGGCCATATCTGACAATTATAGCAATAACCGGCATAGGGATTTTCGGAGGAATCATGATGATCTTTACCCCTCCGCTAACACTACTTAAAAAATATTTATTTGGAGTTCATTAATACGTTGCCCTTACCTCAGTTCCATCAATATTCAAAAGCGAACTACTCCTGAATCAGACTAAGCAAGGTAGTCTGTGCTAGCTTTTCGTATGTATAATCTCTAATATCTTTAAACACTTTCCTGGTATTGCAGGATGCTTCATCCTTGCAAGATTCACATGGCTGATAGGCTTTCTCCGAAACACATGGCAAAAGAGCTATCGGCCCTTCAAAATGGCGAATAACCTCTGATAGATTAATATCTTCCGGTTTGCGAATCAGGTAATAACCACCTGATTTACCAAGTTTGCTGCCCAGCATACCCAGTTTCTTCAGATCAAGCAATATAGCTTCGAGATAACGTTGAGGAATAGTTTCACTCCTGGCTATATCGCTTATAAGTATAGCCCCGTTTCCAACTTCTCTCGCTAAGCGTGTGAGTGCCAGTATGGCATATCTTGTTTTTTGTGATAACATAGTGTAATTGAATTTTAAATTGGTGGTTAACCGTGTTTGCTGATTTCGAGAAGCTTATGGTAATCTTTAATTTCAAGTACTTTTCCCTCAAACGAAATAATACCTTCTTTATTCATTTTCGAAAGAGTGGTGATAACATTTTCATGCGAACAGGCTGCAAATTCCGAAATCTCCTTCCTGGTAAATGAAATGGTAAATTTATGGCTCTTGTATACCTGGTCGGCCAGGTACAGAATAATATCCGCTATCCTTCCATGTACCTGCTTGTGCGCCAGACTTATAAAATTAAAAATAGCTGACTTGAACATCTCAGTCGACTCCTCAAACATCATTATCGCATATTTCCCATTGTTCATCAGCGATTTCTTCATGGCCTTACTATCAATCAGGCAAGCTTCACATTCCTCAAGTGCGATCAGGGAGAAAAGATTAATCTCTTTAAAGAAAAGATTAGCTCCACCTAAAAGAATAGGACCTGTAACAATGGTGAGTATCACACTTTTCCCTGCTTCATTTTCGAAATTAAATTTAACAATTCCTTTGTGAAGATATACCAGATTTGAGGCTTTGGCTCCCTGCTTCAAAATAGTTTCACCTTTTTTAAATAACAATTGCTGTGACGTTCTCCTTATAAGTTCAAACTCTTCGGGTGCAATGTGCCTGCAACTCATTTTCCTGAATGAGCATTCGTTGCAGTCGTAACGGCTATGGCGGCTATCTGGCATATTTGTTTGTTTTTTAATATCCAAACCTACAATATTGCATACTTAAGTTTAGATTTATTTAGCAAATGTACACAAGTGCAGTGTATTTATAGTATATATTTGCAGAAAAATAATTTATCACGCCGGCAAATTATAAAATAGAAGGTAAAATGTCAATAGCGTTGCACTCCGTTATGAAATGCCCTGTCAATTCTCAAAACACATGACCTCATTCCGATACTATTTCGGAAATCAAAATAACTCAAGAATCAGGCAGTTACACAAAAACCCAAAACTATCTATTATGAAAAGAACTTTGTCCTTAAGTAGTCTGTTCCTCATCATACTGATGATACTGATATATATTCCAACAGGCTGCAAGCAAAAAGATTCCAAAGAAACCGTTTCCATTTCAGGCGCATTTGCACTTTATCCGCTAGCCGTTAAATGGGCAGAGGAATACCAGAAACTGCATCCTGAAGTCACCATCGACATTTCAGCAGGAGGTGCCGGTAAAGGAATGACCGATGTACTAACCGGAATGGTCGACCTTGCTATGTTCTCCCGGACCGTTTCTCCCGAAGAAGTGGCAAAAGGGGCATGGTATATGGCTGTTTCGCGCGATGCGGTACTCCCCATGGTCAGCGACAACAATCCATACCTGTCTGATTTAAAGCTACGTGGAGTTACCCGGTCAGAATTTACAGACATTTTTATCAATAAAAAAATAACCGAATGGAATCAGCTGACAGCCAAACCCGGCCATGATAAAGTAAATATATTTACCCGCTCCGATGCATGCGGAGCAGCCGAAATGTGGGGAAAGTATCTGGGGAAAAATCAGGAAAGCATCGAAGGTGTTGGAGTATTTGGTGACCCTGGCATATCCGATGCGGTTAAGAACGATAAGTATGGAATAGGCTATAATAATGTCATATATGCCTTCGATATAAAATCGCGAAAACCATATCCCGGCTTAGCTGTTTTGCCAATTGATATCAATAATAACGGGAAAATTGATGCTGACGAAAATTTCTATTCATGTCTCGATTCAATGATGTCAGCCATACGCGAAGGGAAATATCCCTCTCCTCCTTCGCGCGATCTTTACCTGATCTCAAAAGGTGCTCCTGTAAAAGAATCTGTTCTGTCATTTCTAAGCTGGATATTAACAGATGGACAAAAATATGTCGCTGATGCAGGATATGTCCAATTGAAACCAAATCAGATTGAAACTGAAAAAGCAAAATTGAAATAAGTCGAAGATTATCCGATTGTCATTCAATTATTGTTTGGGTCCCGGGATTCAGGTTTCAGAATGTATAATTCAGAGTTTTTGAAATATCAACCATACAGAACATAATTCACACCATTGAACATGAACTATATTAAAAATAAGCTTCTAGTCCTGTCTTTCATGTTTTCATTCGTAGGACTGATGGCACAGCAGCCAGTGCTTTCGCGTGATGATTCAGTAACTTTAGCAGTTGCAAAGCTGACTAAATCAGTCAAGGCTCTCGAAAGGATCAAGATTACAGGTTTTATTCACGCCCAGTATCAAAAAGCGGATACCCTGGGAGCAAAATCATTTAATGGGGGTGACTTCTCAGCATTATCGTCGCAACGTTTTATGGTTCGCAGAGGATATATAAAGGCTGAATATTCAGGCAACTTCGCAAGCTATTCAGTACTACTTAACGCCAATGAAAAAGGAGTTAGCATACTCGATGCCTATTTTAGCATTAAAGAACCGTGGTTAAAAGCATTTAACCTTAAAGGTGGAATTTTTTACCGCCCTTTTGGATATGAACTTGGCTACTCAAGAGTACTGAGAGAAAGCCCGGAACTAGGCAGAGTCAGCCAGTTGTTGTTCCCCGGCGAACGCGACTTAGGTGCTTCTATAACATTTCAGATGCCGGAATCTTCAGCATTGCATCCGCTTAAAATTGATGCCGGACTATTTACCGGGAATGGGATTAATCCGGAAACTGATAATAAGCTTGATTTCATAGGCCGGATAGGAATTGCGGATGCATTAAAGAAAACCAAAATGGATTATGGTGTGGGAATTTCATACTACTACGGTTCTGTATACCATGCGAAAAAAGAAGTGTTTCAGATGGCTGACGTTGAAGGCATCCGGGCATTTCGCCAGCTTATAGCCGATACTATCCCAGGAAATTACTATAAGCGGAAATATTTAGGCTTTGACGGGCAATTCAATGTTCAGTCACTGCTTGGAAAAACAACATTAAGAGGCGAATATATAACAGGTCAGCAGCCCGGATCCGATAATACTACTATAAGCCCAACAATACCAATAGCTTACAATCTCTATCTCCGTAAATTTCAAGGGGCGACTTTTTTCCTGATTCATACATTACCTGAGAGTATGTTTTCAATTGTAATAAAATACGATTTCTACGATCCGAACACTGAGCTAAAGGGCGATGAAATCGGCATAAAAACAACATCGGCAAAAGCAACCAATGGTACTGACTTATCTTATAATACATGGGGCTTTGGCTCTATAACCGATATTAACCAGAATCTTCGTTTAGTTCTATATTATGATTTAGTAAAGAATGAATGCTCGAAAAACCTGGCTGGATTCAAAAGCGATCAAAAGGATAATGTTTTCACAGTACGGATTCAGTATAAATTTTAAAAGGTCCATTCTGTTTTTTATCAAACAAAAAATTTCTACGCCCTGGCAGATAACACTGCCAGGCTTTTTTTTGCTAAAACTGCTCCCTATAAAAAAATCAGCAGTCTTGTGCTTTGAGTATCACATTCATTGTAAACCGGTATAAGCAAAAGACGGAGCCAATCAAAACACCCAATATTTTAAAATTAAAACAATCCTACAAATTAATGTTCAATATTTCATGAAACTCACTTTTCTAATGTAACTTTATACCTGCCCTAAACGTTGTATTGTCCTAATGCAATAACCGAAAACCAAAATATGACTACAGTAGAGTACAATTCATGTGCTGACTTATATTCTGATGGTGTGTACCGATTTATCCTGAAGAATATAAAGGATAGAGATACAGCCCAGGATATTGTTCAGGAATCGTATGTACGTATGTGGGAAAGAGTGAAGGATATTTCATACGAAAAGGCCAGGGCATATCTTTTTACAACAGCTTACCATACTATGATTGATCACATCCGTAAAAATAAGCGGCTCAGTTCAATGGAAGACAGTTATACAGAAACACATGATGAATCACCCGGCACATACAACGACCATAAAGAAATAATTAATGAAGCAGTAACCCGACTACCTGAGATACAACGATCGGCTATTATGCTGCGCGACTATGAAGGTTATTCGTACGAAGAAATCGGTGACATCTTAAAACTTAATGAATCACAGGTAAAGGTTTATATTTTCAGAGCCCGGACTTTTCTAAAACAATATATTGGCAGCCTCGATTTAGTACTCTAAATTCTACACTTACGAAAGAATCAACAAAATGAAAATCAACAGGGATAATTACGAAGCGTATTTCCTCGATTATCACGAAGGGCAACTTAGCCTCGAAATGGTCAGGGAATTACACTTGTTTATTGAACAAAATCCCGATCTGAAAAATAGCATTACTGATTTTGAGATTATTCCGCTTTCTGCCGACCAGGATATTATTTTTGGGAAAAAACCGGAATTAAAAAAAAATCCCACTCCCGCTATATTTCAGGTTAACGAATTAAATTATGAAGAATACCTGATTTGTGAAACGGAGGGCCTGCTGAGTCCGGAACAGCTTAATATACTCGATGAATTTCTGAGCCTGAATCCCCGGTTTGTGAAAGACAGGAAATTATATGCACTTACACACCTTCATCCTGACGATGAAATTGTATTTGAATCAAAACAATCACTTAAGCAGAAAGCAATTCCTTTAGGTGCTATACACGCTGAAAATTTTGAAACATACCTGGCCCGTGAACTTGAAGGCGATCTGGATCAGGATGAAGTGCAACAAGTAAATGAGTTTATGCTTTTGAACCCACACCTGGAAAATGATCGCACTCTATACAAGCAAACTATCCTCAGTGTTGAACATAACATCACATTCGGGGATAAAGACAGCCTGAAAAGATCAAAAACAGAAGTTACCCGGATACTTTATTATGCTCTTTCGGCTGCCGCCGTTATAGCACTTATTTTCAGCGCCTATTTTTTACTCGATCGTAACAATATCTCTAAAAATATTCCGGATCAAGGCATTGCAAAAAAAATCATCAATAATGAAGCAGGCATCTCAACACATGAAATACCTGCAAACCAGGTAGCCTCCACAAAATTGCGCCCTGCTGATTTAACCTCAAACCCTACCCTTCCGGCTCAAAGGATTTTTAAAGCCTCCATTAATCCCAATATTAATAAAGATCGTCCTGATCAGCCAATAGCTATAGATAAACGACATCCAGTTGAACCATTGAAATGCTTGTCAGCAAACGATGTCACTTCACGACAATATGTCGATCCGCAATTCACTTTCATTCGGACAAGCCAGATGTATATGAACCAAAACACTGAATTTTATTATAATCTTAAGCTTTCGGAAGAAATCCAGTTTGCAGAGTTGAACGCAAAAGATCTCAAACCCGGAAAAACCATATTCGATGCAGCGACCGGTAAAATTGGAAGTTTATTTGCCATAAATCAGGCTTCCGAGCCGGTTAAAGAAAAGCCAAGCTTCTCTTTCTGGTCCTTTGCTGAACTCGGCGTACAAACTTTTAACAACATTACTTCGAGCGAACTTGAATTAAAATTACATAAAGATGATGAAGGAAAGGTAACCGCATATGGACTTCAAAGCGGGCTGCTTGATTTCGAAAAAGAAGTGAAGAAATAATTTTACACTAATTAAATACTAATCCGGGTTAACCCCGGATTTTTTTATACTTATTCAAATTGAGAATAGTTTAATTCATAGCTAGCATGCGCTTGGGTTAATTTGATTTATATGAAACCACTAATATCGAAACACCCATTGTAAATACTTATTTCTGAGTCTTTGTAACATTATGAACAGATATTCCGTCTACCAAACTGAAATCAGTAAAAACAAACAATATAATTCCAATCCAATGAAAACTATAAAAATAGCAATTGCAGGAATGATGCTCCTTACATTCACATTTAGCAATGTTAAAGCTCAGTCAAAAGGAAATGGTGAAGTTACAACCCAGGAACGCCAGGTTCCTGCTTTTGATGCCATAAAAGTGGGCTGCGCCATAAACCTGATACTCTCACAGGGTGAGCAACAATCAGTAAAAGTTCAAACGGATGATAATCTGCAGAACCGTATTATTACCAAGGTTACGGATGGGACACTCACCCTGAGTTGTGAAAATGTAAATAATGCAACAAAGATGGATGTTTATGTTACAGCCATTAAACTTACAAAACTGGATGCCAGCGGAGCTTCAAAGGTAACAGGCGAAACACCATTAAAAAGTGAGGCTTTTGGATTATACGTTTCTGGTGCCGCAAAGGCGAACCTGAGTATCGAAACCGGCATTTTTAACAATGAAACCAGTGGTGCAGCTAATATCACAGTTACACTTACAGCAAAAACTGCTAACACTGAAATTAGTGGTGCAGGTAACATGATACTCAAAGGGACAGCCGAACAGCATAATACCGAAGTTTCAGGCGCCGGAAATTTAAAATCATTCGAATTTATTACTGATAATACCTCGGCTGAAGTTTCGGGTGCCGGAAATGCAAAAATAATGGCCCGCAAACAACTTAAAGCTGATTTATCCGGAGCAGGAAATATCACTTATTTTGACAAGGATAATATCAAAAAAATAGCACATCAGGGTGAGTATGTTATAACATTCGATGGAATGGATAATGTAAAAAGCGTGATAATTGAAGATGAAGACGAATCCAGGAACATCACAGAACCCTTTATTATTTCGGAAGATAAAGATTCAGTAACTGTAACTCTGAATGATAAAAAAGTTGTTATAATAACTGACGACTCAGTGAGGGTGAATATTGGTCAACGTGACTACGTAATCAGCGATGATGGGGTTAAAATCAAAAAGCACAACAAAAAACCTAAGTTCAATGGCCACTGGGCAGGATTTGATCTCAGTGTGAACGGATTATTAAATGAAGATAGAATAATTGATTATCCCCAAGCAGGTGTAAATCAGGATTATGAATTTATGGATCTGAATTATGCAAAGTCGACCGGTGTGAATATTAATTTCTTTGAACAAAACGTTAATCTGGTTAACCAGCATCTTGGACTTGTAACAGGAATGGGTATAACATGGAATAATTATCGCTTTGATAAAAATGTCACATTAACTGACGATGGAGCTTTTGGGGGATATTTTGATACGGATCCAACCAGAAATTATGAAAAGAGCAAACTCACTATAACTTATCTTAAAGTGCCTTTAATGCTCGAATATCAAACTAACAGTAAAATGAAAGCTAATAGTTTTCATATCAGCGGCGGAATTGTAGGAGCTTTAAGAATAGGAACACATACAAAAGTGGTTTATAATGGCAGCAAATCGAAAAGCAAAGGGGATTACTTTATAAATCCATTCAAAGCTGATGCCATTGCAAAGATTGGATGGGGAGTCATTAACCTTTACGGGACTTATTCGCTCACAGAAATGTTCCGCCACGACAAAGGTCCGGTAGTTTATCCTTTCGAAATAGGTATAACACTGGCTGCATTTTAAACCTGAAAGAGAGTCGCTATTTACAGATTATTAAACACCTTTAAACAGCAACATTTACTTAAAGTTGATTATGGTTAGTTGACTGACTGCCTCCGCCCGGAGGCAGTTTTTTTTTTTCGATCAAAGCATTAACTTTGCCACATCGGGAGACTGGTTTTTTGTGTTTATACAGTTCAGAAATGCAACAAATCTTATCTGCTGTTTGTCTGAATCACACTATTCGAAATAATCCAATTACTAATAAAAATATTTCGAAGTGACGATTTAGAACAATGTTAATCAGCATATTAATCCATTTTATAAAAATAATCTGTAATACAATTTCTCATGTCGGGACATAATAAATGGTCGACCATCAAGCGTAAAAAAGGAGCTCTGGATGCCAAAAGGTCGAAAATATTCTCAAAAATAAATAAAGAAATTACAGTTGCTGTAAAAGAAAGCGGACCCGATCCTGACTCAAATCCAAGGCTGAGGCTTGCCATCGCCAATGCTAAAGGCGCCAGTATGCCGAAAGATAACATTCAGCGTGCTATCAGCAAAGGTTCGGATAAAGACGGAGCCAACTTTATTGAGTGTACTTTCGAAGGCTATGCCAATGGCGGAACTGCTATTTTCCTGGAAGCCACTACCGATAACCAGCAACGAACTATTGCCAATGTGAGGATGTATTTCAATAAATTTTCGGGTAACCTAGGTACCAACGGATCGCTCAGTTTCATTTTCGATCGCAAAGGGATATTTACCATTCCTGAGGGCAGCCTGAATGCCGATGATTTCGAAATGGAAATGATTGAAGCCGGTGCTGAAGATATGCATCACGAAGAAGGCTATTTTACAGTAACCACCGCTATGGAGAATTTTGGTGCTATGATGAAAAAGCTTGAAGCGCTTAAAATTGAACCTGAAAACGCACAATTACAACGCATTCCGAAAGACACCTCCAAAGTTGATTTGGAAACTGCTAAAAAAGTAATGCGTCTGGTCGAAATGTTCGAAGAAGACGATGATATTCAAGCTGTATATCACAACCTCGAAATGACAGATGAATTGATGGATTCGTTGTAAATCCAGGTACTTTTTTATTCTAAAAACCGGATGTCCCAAAACGATATCCGGTTTTTTTGTTTAAATTAATTGCGATACAACTAAATCCAATGCTAAATAAATAATATTTATAAAATTCATTATCAGACAGATGAATAAATATTTTCGTCTAAATTAAACTTTTAGTTGTATAACTATGTTTTTAGTTGTATCTTTGTGTCATAATTCAAAAACGATGAAGAAACTAACCAAAGCCGAAGAACAGATCATGCAAGTGCTGTGGGAACTGGAGAAAGGATTTGTAAACGATATAGTAAGTCAATTACCTGAGCCAAAGCCAGCCTACAATACAGTTTCAACCATAGTACGTATATTGGAACAAAAAGGATTTATTGCTCACAAAGCTTACGGACGGACTCATGAATATTTCCCGATCGTTCAAAAGGAGGACTACTCGCGCGAATACCTGAACAATTTCACTCAAAATTATTTCAGTAATTCGTACAAAGCCCTGGCTTCGTTTTTCGCTCAAAGTGAAACGCTAAGTATCAAAGAACTGGAAGAAATAAAGGTACTTGTAGAGGAACAGATCAATAACCATAAGGAGGCTAAAAA
Organism: uncultured Bacteroidales bacterium; assembly: GCA_903822525.1. GTDB lineage: Bacteria > Bacteroidota > Bacteroidia > Bacteroidales > UBA4417 > UBA4417. The sequence goes on from CAIJPI010000218.1 coordinate 13,789, forward strand.
ATGAACGCACTTATAACCTATATCGTTGCTTCGGTAGTTTCGCTGGGAGTATTCTACGCGGCTTACATGGTATTGCTGCGTAAAGAACCGCTTTTCCGGTTCAACAGGGTGTACCTGCTTTCGGCCTTACTCCTCTCCTACCTTATTCCGCTAATCACTTTGCTGCCTGATTCCTTCTTATTTCTGAAGGAAAATGCTCCAGGTGCTGGTTTTATGCGATCGATCAACTTATCACCGGTTGTCATCAGCGCTACTGCAAGTAAAATCCCATCACTTACAGGAATATTGGGATTCATCTATTTTATTGGAGTTTTGTACTTCACGGTAAGATTAATGATCAGGCTTTTTAGCATACACAAGCTTAAAAAGAACGGAGTAAGGCTTGATAAAAATGAAAACACTATTCTATGGAGTGAGTCAGCCATTCCTCCGTTTTCATTCTTCCGAACCATGTATTTACCCGCTAACCTGAAAGATGCCCTTCATTTAAACGAAGTGATCAGGCACGAACAGGTTCATATTAATTCATTGCATAGTTTCGATATTGTGTTTACGCAGGTAATGCAGATCGTTTGCTGGGTAAATCCTTTTATTCCGTTAATAGAGAACTCGTTGCGCGAAATTCATGAATTTGAAGCAGATAAAGCGGTTATACATGCCGGCACCGATCCGGTAACCTATACCAAAATCTTGTTTGCACAGAATAAAACAGCCCTGGCTGTAGTGCTGGGAAATAATTTCAATTACTCACTTATAAAAAGGAGGTTAACCATGTTTTACAGAAAGAATACGCGATATGCCAGGCTGAAGGCTATTGTAGTATTACCATTAGTAATTTGCATAGTAATGATTTATGCATTAGGCTGCAAACAATCAGACAATAAATCTTCCGAAACAACCGTTTCCACCGAGGCTCATACCCAGGCTGCACCCGCAGATCAACCTGATGGATCGGTACCACCACCGCCTCCACCAACATCTTCGGTTGCACCGCCACCACCTCCTCCTCCACCGCCTCCTCCGCCTCCACCTGTCCCAGAAGGAAAAATAGCTTTCAAAGAGCCTGTATTTACCGTAGTTGAAAATATGCCTCAATTCCCCGGAGGAGAAGCAGCACGCTTTAAATATATGATGGAGAATGTTATATATCCTGAAACTGCAAAGGAACAAGGTATACAGGGAACCGTTTATGTGTCATTCATTGTTGAAAAAGATGGCAGTATAACCAATACAAAAGTCAAAAGAGGAGTTGAAAAATCTTTAGACAAAGAAGCATTACGGGTGGTGAGTACCATGCCCAAATGGAGCCCCGGCACTCAAGAAGGAAAATCTGTGAGGGTGCAATTTAACATGCCTATCAGTTTTAAACTGAAATAATATTTATTCTGAATCAAAGTAGACCCAAATTGCGTTAATCCGTAATTTGGGTTTATTAATTTAAAATTCTAACCTAAGAAACGAAAAGGGCAGCCAAAGCCACCCTTATCATTTCAACTATCGCAAATATAAATTAAGCAGTTACAATCTCAAAAGTATCCTGAGCAATTACAAGTTCTTCGTTAGTTGGAACCACCATTACTGTAACTCTTGAACCTGGTTTGCTTATGATCACTTCTTTCCCACGGAGTTTTGTATTTTTCTCCACATCAAATTCAATACCCATAAACTCAAGCCCGCTGGCCACTTCCTGTCTGGTTTCCCAGCCATTTTCACCAACACCGCCTGTAAATATAACCACATCAACACCACCCATAGCGGCAGCATACGATCCCAGGTATTTTTTAATCCGGTAATGATAGATATCGAGCGAAACTTGCGCACGGTGATTTCCTTCACCGGCAGCTGTTTCTATATCGCGCATATCGCTCGAAACACCTGATAAGCCAAGCATACCACTGTGCTTATTAATTAAAGTACTGGTATAAGGAATACTAATCTCTTCCTTATCTGCAATGAATAGAAGTGCCCCGGCATCAATATCTCCACTACGGGTTCCCATTACCAGTCCTTCAACCGGTGTCATTCCCATAGAAGTATCCCTCGACTTACCGTTTTGTATGGCACACATGGAAGCGCCGTTGCCAAGATGACAGCTAACAATTTTCAGATCCTCAAGTTTTTTGCCAAGGATTTCGGCGGCACGCTGAGCAACAAAACGATGGCTTGAACCATGGAAACCATAGCGGCGAACTTTATACTTCTCGTACAAAGAATATGGAATACCATAAAGATAAGCCTGTTCAGTCATAGTCTGATGGTAAGCTGTATCAAAAACTCCAACCTGAGGAACTTCGGGCAACAGTTTGGAAATGGCATAAATACCTTCCAAATTCGGCGGATTGTGAAGCGGTGCCAAATCGATACATTCAACAAGTGCAGCTATAACTTCTTTTGTTATTGCAACGCTGCTGTTATACTTTTCGCCGGCATGTACAACACGATGCCCAACAGCACCAATTTCGTTCAGGTCTTTAACGCAGCCGTATTCTTTATGTGTAAGAATTCCGAGCACAAACTCAATACCAGCCTGATGGTCAAGAATTTCGCCTTCAAGTTTAAGTATGTCGCCATTTGCCATATTGTGTTTAACCGATGCTCCTTTAAGACCAATTTTGTCAACCAGTCCTTTTGCAACTACTTCTGCCGAAGGCATTTCGAAGAGCTGATATTTAATGGATGAACTTCCACAGTTCAATACTATAATCTTCATTTGTGAACTTTTTAAAACAGAATTGATTTATTACCTGTATTCGGGGCAAGTGATGGTGCTTTCGATGATTTTGCCATTTAAATCATACTTATAGAAACCTTGTCCGGTAGCCTTTCCCAAATAATTGGCACGAACCAGGCGTTTCAGAACCGGCGATGTTTTATACCCATGTTCACCATATTCATTATACAGGTTATCCATCCATTTCTGTAATTTATCCAATCCGATTTTATCAGCACGTTCGAAAGGTCCAAACTGATGGCCGAGGCTGGTACGCATTATTTCGTCGATATCCTGGGCCGAAGCAATTCCTTCCATCAGCATCTCGCATGCCTGGTTGATTATAACACATAACATGCGTGTTGTAATGTTGCCCGGTGATTCCATGAGTGTGATAGGCTTTTTCTCGAGCATCCGTACAAAACGGCTAACAAGTTCGAACGACTCCTCTGAAGTACGTGAACTACGAACAACCTCGAGTACTTTTACATCATCGGTTGGCGACATAAAATGGAGTCCAACGGCACGATCAGGATATTCGAGTCCTGAAGCGAGGTCGGAGATCATGAGAGTAGCCGTATTTGATGCCAGTATAGCATTTCGACGAACAAATTTTTCAGCTTTCTGCAAGATTTCTTTCCTGATTTCGAGACTGGTGCCTGGCTTACGTGAATTAATCACCTCAAAAACTATATCACAGTCAGATAAATCACTATATTCGATAGTGCCTTTGATACGCGACATGATAAGACGTTTTTCGCTGGTAGTCATTCCCCAACGGAGAATTTCAAGATCAATCAAGTGCTTAATACCTTCAATTCCGCCTGATACACGTTCTATATTTAAATCGAGGCATACCACATCGAAGCCATGCTGACTGATTGTTTTAGCGATTTCCTGCCCCATAGATCCACAACCGATGATACCAATTTTATGAATTGAACCGTGTAGTTTAGGACTTTTAGTGAGACTGAAATCTTCCAGTTTTCCAATAATTTCTGACATTTCTGTAAAGTATAATTGTATGTGAATTTTGTTCGAAAAATATTTATACATTTAGCTATCAGCACTTTATAAACTCGAGTGCCAATTTTTGTGCAAAGGTAGAATTTATTTGATGGTTACTTAAAGAATACTGTTAATATTTTAACAGATAGGGATTTTTTTTTACAGGATGGAAGTGGGGGAATTTGTCATTCGTGGACATTTAGTATAAATTCAGTGGACATTCAGAGGTTGTTTGATATGAGGGGTGAGAATGGTTGAATTAATACGTTCTATTTTAAGTCGGCGTTAAGCGGTGAGGTAGTATAATGCAGGGAGATTTTACGCGCTTGCGTTTGTTAATAATTAAGCAATATCTGAACCAGATAATGAGGAGAATGCCTGACCATTTTTTGTAATTTTGCGCTTATACACTATGAGCGACTCAATAATCCGATATCAGTTTAATCCCATGCATACCGATACGGTAGGATTTTACGATTATTGTATTCCGCTGACTAACGAAAGCAAACCTCCGAGTGTTGATTCGCTGAAGAAATATTATGACTTCAGCATTTACAATTATATTACACCGCCAAAGGTGCCAAAGCAGTTTTGCGAAACAGTTTCTGTTTTTGGCAGGCATGAACTTTCACCGGTTCACAAAGGGCCATTGCCGATACAGCGGCATTCGGCTGACTGGATTACGATCATTTTCCTTGCATGCCTGTTTATTTTTGCATGGATACAAACATCCTATTCGAAAAGGCTGGGCCAGATTTTCAGGGCTGTTGCCCAGGCTCACAGCGTAAACCAACTGGAGCGTGAAGGCAATATTTTCAGTGAACGGATAACTCTTGGACTTGGATTTATTTACTACACTATCTGTTCAATTTTTGTATTTCAGCTTACAGAAACGTATAACCTTATTCCACAAGGTATGAACAACCTGGAGCTGACTGCAATAATTTTTTCCTGTCTTTTTTTGTATCAGCTTTTAAAATCAATGCTTGTTTATATCACAGGAATTATTTTCAGCACCAGAGAATCTGCCAGGCAATATCAGCTTAACACATTGATATTTAACTATGTAATAGGCATTTTTCTGTTTCCGATTACAATAATAGCATTTTATTGGGACAGCAAAGCGTTAATTACCGTTGGAGCCATAGTGGTCGTGATTTTAATGTTGTACAGGTTTTTCAGAGGTTTTTTGACCGGCCTTGATAAGAACAGTTACAATTTGTTTTATTTATTGTTATACCTTTGCACCCTCGAAATTTTACCTCTATTCCTGTTATTTAAGGCAATAAGTAAAATATAGAAATAAGATTTTTTTCTGGACTGTTAAAATAAATATTAGTAACGTGCATAAAATCAAGAACATACTGGTCTCGCAGCCTGTTCCGGCAGATTTGGAAAAATCACCTTATGGTGACATTATCAAGAAACACGGAGTGAACATTGAATTTATCAAATTTTTTAAAATTGAAGGTGTTACTGTACGTGAGTTTCGCGACGAGAAAGTATACATTAACGAACATACGGCAATAATATTCAACAGCAAGCATGCCGTAGATCATTTCTTCAGCATAGCCAAAGATGTCAGGGTTGATATTCCTGAGACCATGAAATATTTCTGTATGTCGGAGTCTGTGGCTTTTTATCTCCAAAAATATGTCCAATTCAGGAAACGCAAAATTTTCTTTTCGGAAAATGACGTTTCTCAATTGGTTGATCTGATTAAAAAGCACAAAACTGAACGGTTTCTGCTTCCATGTTCCGACAACCATAGCAAGGAACTCCCTGAATTACTGGATACGGCAAAGATAAACTACAGCGAAGCTATACTGTACCGGACTGTTCCGGCCGATATGACAGAACTTGTAGATATTACAAAATTTGACATGTTTGTATTCTTCAGTCCTCAGGGAATACGTTCGCTTTTCCACAACTGGCCTGATTTTCAGCAGGGTGAAATTGTGATAGGAACCTTCGGCACCACCACCACACAAGCAGCAACCGAAGCCGGGCTAAAAGTTGATATTATGGCTCCGAACCCGACAACACCGTCCATGACTATGGCCATTGATGCTTATCTTTCAAAGTGTCATAAAAAATAGTAAGAGATATAATTACCAATCCGAGCCCCGTTGATAGAATATGTTAACGGGGTTTTTTTATTGCAATTTAACATAAGTGAGATAAAGACTTACTGAACAACGATAAAACACTAAATTTGCAATTCAACAGACTCTATGCTCACAGCCGTTAAAAAAAACACTTTCAGGAAACCCGAAAAAATCTGTAATCAGAATCAGATTGACCGGCTTTTTAAGGAGGGCAAGTCGTTGAAATCGGGGCAATTCCGTTTGTTATTCCTTGAAACTGAATTCTCCGGAAATCCCGCTGTACAATTGCTGATTGCCGTTCCTAAGAAGAGCCTACGGCATGCTGTTGACAGAAACCGGATGAAACGGCTTATACGCGAAGCATACAGGCATAGCAAGCACAAAATACTTGAAGTATACTCGACAGATAAGAATCATTGTGATATTGCAGTTGTATTTAATGGCAAGGAATGCGTTTCGCAGGCTGATACCCTGACTGCAATAAATGAGTTAATGGCTCGTTTAATACGTACCCATGAAAAAAATTCTGATTAAAATAATGATAGGTGGCATACGGTTGTACCAATATGCCATTTCGCCGTATTTACCTCCCTCGTGCCGGTATACGCCAAGCTGCTCAGCATATGGGATAGAGGCACTGAAAAAGCACGGACCTTTTAAGGGAGGCTGGCTGACTATCAAGAGGGTAGCTTCATGCAATCCATGGGGTGGCAGCGGATATGACCCGGTACCCTGATGGTTCACGTTATCAATAAACCGAAATACTGAGCTGCCGAAACAACCAGCTTAATTATTTGTTTTTTATTTAATCCTTGATGGATACCATACCTAAAGTCTGAATTCTAAATAAAAAAAACACCCTCATGAAACATATAGCTTTAATGCCCATAAAATTATTTGTAATTGTATCCATTTTCGTGGCATTTATCGCAGGTTCTGCCGTTAAGGCTCAGAACTCATCCGATTTTGAGATTTCAAAGAACCTGGAGATCCTTACATCCTTATACAAAGAGCTGAACACCAATTATGTTGATGGAGCAAATCCATCGGAGCTTATGAAAACGGGAATTGATGCCATGCTTGATAAATTGGATCCTTACACTGTTTTTATACCGGAATCAGAAATTGAGGATTACAGGTTTATGACTACCGGGGAATACGGAGGAATTGGTTCGCTGATTCACAAGCAAGGTGATTATGTCATAATATCGGAGCCTTACGAAAACTCGCCCGCGCAGAAATCAGGGCTTAAAGCCGGTGACAAAATACTAAAAATCAATGACAAAAGTGCTTCAGGCAAATCGGTTGAAGATGTAAGTGCAATATTAAAAGGTCAGCCGGGTACAAATTTCAGGCTGGTGATTGAACGCAACGGAGAATCAAAGCCGCTGACTTTCGACATTATTCGCGAAAAAATATCCATTGATCCAGTCCCTTATTACGGGATGATAGGGAATGGAATTGCGTATATTAAACTCAACAGTTTTACGCAAACAGCTTCGGCTGAGGTTAAAAAGGCTTTAGTTGATCTGAAAACAAAAAATACTGTCAGTGGGTTAATACTGGATTTACGTGATAATGGAGGCGGACTGCTGAATGAAGCTGTAAATATTGTAAATCTTTTCGTAAAGAAAGGCGAACTGGTTGTATCAACAAAGGGGAAGCAAAAAGATAAAAACAGGAGTTATCAAACCACCATGGAACCTGTTGATGCCAATCTGCCGTTGGTTGTTTTGGTTAATGGCATGAGTGCCTCCGCATCGGAGATTGTTGCCGGAGCCCTGCAGGATTTAGACCGTGCCGTTATAGTAGGCCGCCGCACATATGGTAAGGGTCTTGTACAAAACGTTTTCCCGCTGAGTTATAACACACAGGTAAAAATAACAGTTGCCAAATACTATATCCCGAGCGGGCGCTGCATTCAGGAAATAGATTATGCTCACAAGAATGCCTCAGGGAATCCTGATAATCTTCCAGATTCCTTAATCACAGCCTATAAAACCATGCATGGCCGCACAGTATATGATGGCAAGGGGATTGCCCCGGATGTAGCTACCGACACTTCAAGGTTGAGTACTGTGTCCTATAACCTGATCACCAAGTACATTATTTTCGATTATGCAACCAAATATGCTGCATCACACCCCTCTATTGAGACTGCAGCCAATTTCAGGATCAGCGACACCGACTATGATGATTTTGTAGCTTTTACCGATAAAAACGGCTTTGAATTCAAGACTGTTGCCGAAAAAGAACTGGAAACGGTAAAAAAGGCTGCCATTTATGAAAACTGCTGGAATGATATGAAAACGCAATATGATTCGATGCTTGAAGCCATTGCTCTTCATAAGAAAAAAGACCTGACAGAAAATAAGCCCGAAATCACCGATATTCTACAACAGGAAATTGTGAGCCGGTATTACTATCAGAAAGGCCGGATTGAATCGACACTGAGTGATGACACTGAACTGAAAAGTGCACTTAAGGTATTGCATGATGCTACAACTTATTCATCGATACTTGACGGGACATATATAAAGGCAGATGCTCGTCCGAAACCAACAAAGACTCAGAATTAACCTAACGAACTGATGCAACTTCACAAAGGAAAATGGCCTCCGCTTTACACAAACATGTACTTTGTTTCACTGGCGCTGCTGGCAGTATCATTACCCTTGTCGAAGTACACCATGAGCCTGTTTCAGTTCAGCACTTTGTTTTTCTGGCTGTGGCATGGAGTAGATACATCATTCCTAAAGAAGTATCCTGCAGGTAGTTTTAAAAAGGCTATTAATCTGGCAAGCTGGACATGGGATGTCATCAAAAATGTATTTATTGCCCTTTTCAACAAATTTGCACAGTTTTTCAGGAACAAGCCTGCGATGGCAGTTTCTTCCATATTATTGCTGCATGTTATAGGCTTGCTTTATACAAGTGATTTTCATTATGCGTTTAAGGATCTGCGCACTAAACTTCCCCTATTTATCCTCCCTTTGTTTATTGCCACCGGTCCACGTATCAGCACCCGGACTTTATACTGGATACTTGCTGCCTTTGTTGTGGCTGTGGTTGGAGGTAGCGTTTACCGGCTGATACTTTTTCTGAATTTGCCAGTTGCTGACAGTCGGACACTTGCAGCGCACACTTCACATATACGATACAGCCTGAATGCCGTTTTTGCAGTTTTTGTCCTCTTTTTCTTTATTTACACAAAAGGCCTGAACATCAGGCTAAAAACAGTATTACTGCTTGTTGCGATTTGGATCATAGGGTTTATGACCTACATGAACTACTCCACCGGCATATTGCTATTTGCTTTTATCAGTTTACTTCTGCTGCTGTTTTTTACCTTCAAAATTAAAGGAATACTGGTGAAAAGCGCTGCTTTGCTTTCTATTACTATCCTGATTGTTATTCCATTATTTTACCTATTATCAATTGGCTATAGTTATCTGAATACCCCATCGGTTGAATTTTCGAAACTCGATAAATACACTCCTCAGGGAAATTCGTATTACCATGATACTGTAAATTTTAAATCAAAAAACGGGAAATGGGCCGGACTCTATATTTGTGATAAAGAATTGCGTCAGTCGTGGGCAAAACGCAGCAGTTTATCACTCGACAGCCTGGACCAGAGGAAGCAACTTCGCCGGTTTGCACTTATCAGCTACCTGGCATCGAAGGATTTGAGAAAAGATGCTGAAGGAATAAGCAAACTTACAGATGCCGACATACGCAATATTGAAAAAGGGGTTAACCGTTATGATTATGCTAAATTGCCGGGGCTGCGATCGCAGATAGAGGATTTCATTGCAGGCTACCAGCGGTATATTGCCGGCAACGACCCCAATTCGGGCTCCATGGTTCAGCGTTTAGAATACTGGCGTACTTCGGTTCTGATTATACGGCAGAATCCGGTACTTGGCGTCGGTACGGGTGATCTCCCGACCGTTTTCGAAGAGCAGTACAGGAAGATGAATACAAACCTGGCCAGTCAAAACCGGCTGCGTTCGCATAATCAATACCTTTCAATTACTGTCGCTTTTGGAATAGTAGGACTGGTTTGGTTTTTGGTTGCCATGTTTTATCCAGGCATGAAAACACACAATTTTAACAATTATTTTTACGTGGTTTTCTGGATTATTTTCATGATTTCGATGCTTACCGAAGACACCATTGAGAGTCAGGAAGGCGTCACTTTTTATGTGTTATTTACAGCATTGCTAGTTTTGGGCAGAGAAAAGCCGGAAGTATCAGAATCACTGATCTATTTTGAGGATTGTGTGTCCTGCGCAGACAAATCCAAAAGAGAACAATTTGAAGAGGTATAAGGACAATTAATATTAAGTTCCTGAAAAGAAAGGCTTTTTTTCTTATTCTTTGTCATCTTCCAAGAACCGTGTTGGAGCAGAAAAATAAGATTTCGTTACATAGAAAACCCCGCAAAGCGCTAAATCAAAGAATTTCGATAGTTTATTGTTAATCTGAATTCATACTTAATAATTTTCAAGTACATTTATACCCTATTAAAATCCTATGATTACACATACATTAACGGTAGCTTACACTGAAGCATCCGGAACATCGAACCTTCCTGATGATGACAGAAAATTACTGGAAGAAGCCTGGCATGCGTGTGACTCAGCCTATGCGCCCTACTCGAATTTTCATGTTGGCGCATCGCTCAGACTTGCTAACCACATTATTTTCAATGGTAATAATCAGGAAAATGCAGCGTATCCTTCGGGAATTTGTGCTGAGAGGGTAGCCGTTTTTTCGGCTTCGGCCCTGCATCCGGGAGTACCCATTGAGAGTATTGCTGTTGTTGCTAAAACAGAAGTATTTAATCTGGCCGTCCCGGTAACACCTTGTGGTGCCTGCAGGCAGGTGCTGGCCGAATACGAAACTCTTTCGGGGAAGCCTATCAGGATTTTACTTCAAGGCAACTCGGACAAGATCTGGATAATTGAAGGAATCGCCAATCTGTTGCCGCTTATGTTCCATGGCGGTGAACTCAAGAAATAGCGTTTTAGTTTTTGAGTGCCCTACTATGGACTTTTGGCATGTGAAAACTGGAATATGCAACAAAGCAAATGATTGCTTCCATTTTTTTGAAGATGATTTGTTGAAAAGCGAATATAAACCAATTTCATATAAAAACCCGCTTGAACTTCAGATCCAACCATTTAAGAAACAGTCTGCACTCCAAATCAAATAAAAAGAACTTCTTTATAAATTAACTTATTCTCATGAAAAAAATTCTCCTTCTTAGCATTGTATTAGTTACGCTTCTTTCGATGAAAAACGACAGACCTGCCTACCGTTTATTTGACAAAAACGGAAAGAGTTCTTCCTATAAAGAATTAATAAATGAAGCGGCTGATGCTGATATTGTATTTTTCGGAGAGTTGCATGATAATCCGATCTGCCATTGGCTTGAATATGAAATTACAGCAGATTTGTATGCTGCTAAAGGCAAAAACCTGATGTTGGGTGCTGAAATGTTTGAAGCCGATAACCAACTGATTGTGAACGAATATCTTGCCGGGCTGATAAAAGAAAAGAACTTTGAAGCAGAAGCTCGTCTGTGGCCAAATTACAAAACCGATTACAAACGACTTCTTAATTTTGCCCGCGACAGCAGCCTCGCTTTTATTGCAACCAATATACCCCGCCGTTATGCCTCCATGGTAAACAAGGGTGGTTTTGAAGTGCTCAGTACTCTTGATAAAAATGCGCTTCAATTTATGGCACCATTACCAGTACAATATGATTCGACCTTAGCCTGTTATGCAGATATGGCAAAAATGATGGGGGATTCACCTTCGCATGTTACTGCAAACCTCACCCGTGCGCAGGCTTTGAAAGATGCTACTATGGCCTTTTTTATTTTACAGAATTTCAAGAAAGGCAAGACATTCCTGCATTACAACGGCAGCTATCACAGTGACAGGTTTCAGAGTATTATTTGGTATTTACAGCAGGCCGACCCAAAATTGAAAATCGTTACTATCTCGTCAGTAGAGCAGGATGACCTTGACGACCTAAAAAAGGAATCGGAAGGATTGGCCAGTTTTATTATTGCCATATCTGAGAGTATGTCGAAAAGCCAGTAATACAAATTACTGCCCGTTACAAATCTATTTTTTTTAATTTACCACTGGTGAACACCGGGTAGCTTTGCTATTATGACAGCTAATTAAGACAATCCTATTAGCTCAGAGGTTTGCCAAGGATTTATTAATAATATTTGAAAACAGGCTTTCAGAATTTATGGATTTAGTTATTTACCTATTATTATCGGAATGATATAAGACTAAAAAATCCTTAAGGTAGTCAGTTTACACGAAGGTAAACAACAGATTTACAAAGAAGTTCCAGACTGTTACAATTCCAATTGCGAACAGTTTAGACATATAAAAATTTTGATTGCGTTTGCTCACTAACAGCCAGATTACCATTGTATTCATTCCCAGTCCTATTACGGAGAAGAACAGAAATCTTGAATACTCAACAGCCAGTTCCGGGTTGTTGCTATGGAATGTCCACCAGCGGTTTAAGAAATAGTTGCTGCTTGCTGCAAGGGTAAAACCCACGGCATTGGCGAGATATTTCTGAATCTTCGCTTTTTCCTTGCTCAACCAAGTAAATCCAAAATCGACAAGTACCCCGGTGGCACCTACGGCTCCAAACTTCATGAATTTAATGAGAATATCCTGGGTAAAAAACTGCATCATAGTGCGCGAAGGTACGGAAAAAGATTTTTGCAGTAAAATGATGCAGGCAAATGATATTTCTGATCCATATCAGAACTGAACAATCAGGATTTGTTTCTGACCTTCCCTGATAATTTCGACGCTTGCGACCTGCCCTGGTTTCAGTTTTCCGAGCCTGGCCATATAATCATATATATTTGTTACAGGCTGTCCTTCAATTGAAATAACACGATCGCCCTTGACAATTCCAAAACGATCGGCAGGACCACCTTTACGTACGCCATCTACTCTGAGTCCGTTATTATCATTCGAAACCATATCAGGAACAATGCCAAGGGTAACTTTCATATTCCTTCCGTACCGGGTTGCCTGTTTTGCACCGGCTTCGCGGAAAGATAATCTTTTTCCAGATGCCAGGGTATTTGCCAGATCGTTAACCATTTGCAAAACAGCTACTTCACCAGTATAATTTATTTTAGCGGCATTATCACCCGGGGTGTGATAATCGTCGTGAGCACCGGTAGTAAAATAAAAAACAGGAATATTTTCGCTGTAAAATGAAGCATGATCGGAAGGGCCATAGCCATCGGTGGAATGTGAAATTTTATAAGGCCGATCCATTTCCAGGATTTTGAGCAAGGAATCAGATTCGGCTGAAGTCCCGGTACCTCCAACACTGATAGTATTGGTTTCCGGGTTCAGTCGTCCGATCATATCCATATTGATCATGGCATTTACTTTTTTAAGATCAAGCGGTGGTTTGCTTACAAACTCCTTTGAACCAAGCAGACCCATTTCTTCACCGGCAAATGCAACAAATACCACGCTTCGTTTAAGATTTGCGCGGTTGGCTGAAAGTTTCTGTGCCAGTTCCATAACGCCGGCAGTTCCTGATGCGTTGTCGTCGGCACCGTTGTGAACAGCGAGTTGCTCAGGCGCACGTGAGCCACTACCCTCTCCACCCATGCCCAGGTGGTCGAAATGCGCACCAATGACGACAAATTCGTTTTTGAGGACAGGATCAGAACCATCAATAACAGCTGCCACATTCTGAGCTGTAACCCTGGTTTTTACAACATCGGCAGTTGCAGTAACCGAAGGTTCGAGGTATAAGGAAACAGGTTTATGATTCTCTTTCATCTCACTCTCGAGAGAAGCAATGGTGTAATTCATTGAAGCCAGCATTTTGTCGGCAAGTGCCCTGGTAATACTGAATACAGGAAGACCTGCATCGGAGGGCGATTTGTCATATTGCATATGCATGATCACATCCGACTTTTCGAGATCGGAAGGTGATACCAGAAAAACGCCCACAGCGCCTTTATCTTTGGCAGTAAGCACTTTCCCTCTTTCCTGTTCGTAAGGGAGGAAAGCGCTGTTTGCTTTATCGGGCTCAGGATCGCCCCGCAGGATAATTGCCCATTTCCCTTTAACATCAATATTTTTAAAGTCGTTCCATTTGAGCGAATCGAGGTCGAGATCGAAACCATAGCCGGCAAAAGCAACAGGAGCGGCTACTGTTGCTGCCGAAGAGAATGAAAGCGGAGTAAAATCGACTTTCGGATCAGCAGAAAAATCCCCGAATGAGATAGAATTATTGTTTCCAGGTTTTACATCAGCAACAATTTCGAATTTCTGAAGCCCATTATCAAACAATAAGCGAAGGCCTGCCTGGCTGAAGTAATCGCGGATATAGGCAGATGCTACACCATCTTCGGGAGTACCCGGCTTGCGGCCTTTCAGCGAATCGGAAGCCAGAAAGCCAATTTGTTTCTGTAAATCAGTAGTTGTGATTTCGGGGCTGTATTGCGCCGATACAAATTTTGCGGATAATAATAATCCAATAAGGATCGAGGTGGTTGTAAAACGTATCATGAAAGTCATTTATCTGGAATGAAAAGCAAACTTATTTAATATTTTTCAATGAATTCGGGTAATGAATTTATTTTATTTCCGGAAGTGATTACAGATTGTATATAAAGGTAAGTAACCAGATGTTTAACATATTGTATTATCGTTGTTTACAGAACAAGTAGTCTTAAGTTTAGAGAAGCATTGCAGTCTTAATTTGTGATTCCTTATTGCTTTGCAACTTAAAAGCTATTTTTATTTAGCCACGAAGACACTAAATCGCTAAGGAGCACAAAGTTAAATAAGCAACTTCAAACAACAAGTATTAGCTTTACAGGCATTTGCTTCGAAGAATTATAATTTCTGATATTCAAACGAAGGATAACCTTTTTCCATTTTGTTATTCAGGAATTTATAAAATCCGATAAAACGAAGCTTGTAAAGAAATCCTTCTGTATCGCGGATAACATATATGAGGTCTGAATTTACCGTGTATGTCCCCCCCGCAAAATCGTAGCGTTTCCAGTCGTAACCAATCCTATCGGCCCTTTTGGTAAAATTCATTGTCTGGGCCTTCTCGAAATTTATACTTTCGAATGATGTTAATGAATCAACAGCGACTTCAACAAAAGCAGGATTTAAGGTAACCCCGGTAACCAGGTATGGATAGGGATCGCCTACATCGGTATACAGCAGCGTAGTATATTGGGTGAATAAAAGATCCCAGGAAGAATTTTTCGGTTCAGTAATAGCTTGAGCAGGATTGCTTATGGAGAAGAGCACATGGTTAACGTCACCCTGTTTAGTAATTGAATAGGACTGTGGATTTGAGCCGTTCGTTGCTGCAATACGAAAATAGTATGTTCCGCGGATCAGGCTATCCAATACCAACTGGCTGAAACCACGTGGATTCCCATTTTCATCGATTCCGCGATCGATAAGCAATAAGCGTTCGTTGCCAATAGTGTCGTTATTAATCACTGTAAACCATGCTCCTATTGCCAATGAATCAGCGCTACCATCCGAAGGATTAAACTGCCAGAGTGCGCCAATGGTATCAGCCGGAAGTCCGAATACCTGTCCGGTAAGGCAGGTTGCTTTCATAAAGCTGCTGCTGTTGAGGATAACGCGCCATCCTGCAGGCGAACTCTCGAAGCCCAGGTCCCATAATGCTTTCAGGCTGATGCTAACGGCGTTGCTGTCGTGAAGGCTGTAATATACCTGGTATTTGTATGTATCGGTAAGCGGAATGGTATCGGTTATATAATTGCCTGGAACATGCGGGGCAACCTGATCATCATCTTTAAAACAAGATGTAAGCAGAACTACCAATGAGGCAATCAAGAGGTTAAGAAGTATACGCTGCATTAGATTTTTCTAAAGTTGTAAGTAAATTTCACAAAGGCAGTCCGCCCCCAGGCAACGCGCGAAGCACCGTCGCCACCGCCCGAATGAGCTCCGCTGTTGACAATTCCGGCTTTAACGTCCTTCACATTCATCAGGTTTTTACCTCCTACAGAGAATGAAACCCTGTTTTGAAGAAAACTTTTCATCAGGCTGATGTCGAGGTTTGAATAGCCACCAATATAATCATTAGCAAAAGTGCCATCGGGAGTTAATTGCGGAAAGCGTCCGGTAAATTTATAATTTACTGTCGCCGAAGCATTGTATTTTTCGAGGTTATAGGTGATCATGGCATTAAAATCGGTACTGTAATGGAATGTTTTATCGCTCTGGTCAGCGGTGTTTTCAGGAAACTTACGCCCTACGTGTGATATACCGCCTTTTAAGGTTAGCTTAGGATAAAAATTAACTGTGGTATTGGCCTGAATTCCCTGTGAAATGAATTTCGACACATTACCGTAGGTATAGGTAGTAATGTCGTTACCAACCTGGAAGAGCCAGATCATATTATCGACATAGTTGTAGAATAATCCCAGTTCGGTATTCAGGAATGCTTTGGATGTTTCGCGGTTGTAGCTGAAATTCAGGTTGACGTTATGCGAATATTCAGCTTCCAGGTCGGGGTTGCCATGCAGATTGTGGTTAATATCCACAAAATCGAGGTACAGTTCTTTAATGGAAGGTGCTCTGAATCCGCGGGCATAGGTTGCCCGTACAGCTGAATTAGATGAAATTCCATATTTTATATTTACCGAATACACAACAGGTGCTTTATACTGGGTATTATAAATAAACCTGGCCCCGGGCTGGAAGGAAAATTTGTGTGAAGGGTCGTATTTCAGACTAATAAAACCTGCATAATCGCCTATCTTCTGTGATCCGCCCTGAATGCGTTCACCTTCGTTTATTTCGAGGTTTCCATCGAAGCCTGCCTGGTAATTCAGTTTCTGACCCGGATAATTCCGGTTATACCAGGCCCTTAGCAAATAGCTTCCAACAGCAGTGGTATCGCCACCTGCAAGTTGTTTTTGCAGAATGGTTAAATCGTTCTGGTACAAATTCCTTTTGCGAACGAAGGTTGAATATGCTCCAACCAGGCTGATCTGGCGGTTGGTGGATATTGTATAGGAAGTTTCGGCTTTCGAAGTCTGGCGTACGGTGTGGAAAATATTATCGACCGCTGTTTCGTAATACGGCTTTTGCAGATCCCCTTTATCCTGGAGTTGTTCGTCGAAAAATTGTATGGATAACTTAATCCTTGTTTTTCCGCCCGAATATAAATAGAAAGCATCGGCATTATACTGCCGTTTTGGCTTCCATTGCATGGACCTTAGTGTATCATTTGCTGTAAATCCATCGAAGAAATTACGCGAAAAATCGAGTGAGAAGTGGTTGTTCTTACGACGAGCAGACCCGCCTGCGTTAAAATTATATACTCCTACCGATTCGGCATAGGCATTTGCAAATGCAGTAAGTGAAAAATTTTTATTCTCTTTGGTTATAATGTTGACTACACCCGCTATAGCGTTGCTTCCATAAATTACTGACATGGGTCCTTCAATAATCTCAACGTGGTCGACATTATACAGATTTAGCTGATTGAGATCGATATTGCCATTTATACGTCCAACAACAGGAACTCCATCGATTAGGAACTTTACATTTTCGCCTGATAATCCTTGTAAACTTAAGCTTGTGCCGAGCACCCCACCCTGGGTGATGCGCATATTGCTTTCGGTACTGAGCAAATCGGTGAGGTTGGTAGCCGACTTACGTTCGATCTGCCGGCTATTGATAACATTGATTTTATAGATGGATTTATCAACTTTTTCGGGTTTAAACTGGGCTGTTACCACAAACTCGCTCATATTCAGAACTGCGGGAACGAGCAATAGGGTAGCCGTAATTCCGGGTTGAATGGTATCAACAAGGGTTTCGTAGCCGATATACGTAATAGCTATTTTACTGATTTCTTTGACTTCGTTTGGGACTGTCCCTTTAATATCGGTAACATATTGTTTCAGCACATTTGACCGAAGTCCTTGCAAGCATACCGTTGCAAAAGGAACAGGTTCTTTACTCTTTGCATCCTTCACAACGATGGCAGCCTGCTGACCGAAGATCTCACCTACAGCCAGCAGAAACGCCATCAACCCTGATAATCTGATAAACAAACCTTTCGACATTATGATTCTCCTATTGTATGCGTTTGTAAACACTTAAGTTGTTTGAGAAATTAATGCGGCTTACTGCCGGCCTGAATAAATCAGGCCTGCAGCACAGCCATTAGCCCTACTAATCTATTAAACAAAACAAAGAACATTAAGCATTTACATATTTTGAAATGCGTGTATTCAGAACAGGCAGGAACTATGTTAATTGGTGGCAAACCACCGGCCGGCGATATTTCTTCCGGCCGGTAGCATAACCATCAAACCCTGGTAACCTGATAAACAAAATCCACAACATTAATTATTTACTATCACTTTGCGTGAAATTACATTTGCACCAAGTTGTATCCTAACGATGTATATTCCGGAAGGGACATCCGATACCGGGATACGCAGAGTGGAAAGGACTTCAACCGGCAAATTATATTCGTTGGCACTGACAGTCCGCCCTGACATATCGTGCATGGTAACCACAGCCGTTTTCGAGGTGCCCGGGTTAATTACCAGGTTCATAGTTCCGTTGACAGGATTAGGATAAATGGCTGCATTGAGGTTTGATTTACCTGTTTCGTCAATGCCAGCGGCTGAAATCATTTCTTTATTCAGTACAATTCGGCCGGTAGTACTTCCTCCAAAATCAGTGAAAACAAGTTTATGAATATTTCCCACTTTATCCTGAACAAAGAAAGCCAGGGAGTCCTGTACATGATATATAAAGCTGGCATCGAGTGATTTCCATTCCCAGCCTATGGGAGAGCGGGTTGAATCCATTGCCTGAAGGTCGAACATGCGATAATCGGGTGCAACATGTTCGAATTTGTTCACTTTCACTCCGTAGTTGCTCAAAACGCCGGTAACCGGATAGAGGGTACCATCAGGATAGGTATACATATATTTTGCAAAAAGGATATCCCACTGTGCGGATGGAACCGGCTCAAAAGCAACTTCTGCATTGGTAGTGATTGAGTATCCGACAAAATTCTTATCTGCCTGTGCATTGCAATCCACTGAAGCGCGGGTATCGCCTGAACCATCGAGGTTAGCATACCGGATCTCGGTTTTGTTTTCGCTTGAGTATTTACGCATGATCCATAGTTTACGGTAGCTACCATCGCGCAACCTGATGATAAATAAGGAATCGCCTACCACGTCGTGTGATGCGGTATTATATTTTCCCCAGCCATAATCAGGATGACCTTTCTGGTTCTGGCAGAAAGCACCAGTTTCCCAGTCGGTAGTAGAGTTTACCAGTTTCTTCCATGCAAGTATTCCGGTTGTATCAACAGAAGCCCAGCCGCTGGTATCCGCTTTCGGATAGGCGTACAATTCGACTCCTGAGAGCCCGATTCCGTTGTTGTTGCAAGCATCGTTGGTGAGAATGCTTGCACTCATGCGTGAGGCACGAAAAGCGATATCCCATTGCTTACGGTTAACGGCACCCCGGTTACCTGCCGACATGCTGTAATAAACTTCGTTATTATATCCCGAACCCATTAATACGGTGTCGATTACCGGGCCTGATTTCTGGGCTGTTGCAGAAAATATGCCTGCGAAGGAAGTTGCCAGTATAGCAACAAATGTGTAAAACTTGTTTTTCATCAGTATGATTTTAAATGATTTGAAATCGCTCTTTGACTGTAAATTATCTGTTTCGTGGCATGAGTACGCCCAGGAATGAAACAGGAACAGGTTTTAAACACACACAATCGGAATTTGTGCGAATAGTTTACCTTAAGTCAGAAATTAAGCTGAAGGAGGGCCTCTGAATGAAAAGGCCTGAATACCCAGAAAGAGATGCGGGGTATCGGTGAAAATGAAACAGGTGAATGTTATTTCCTGTTGCGGAATATCAATAATGTGCTGAGCGGGAGCAGTAAAGTCGAACTGCTGACCTAAGCTAAAAGATTTTAAATTTCTGTCATTCTTAACAAATGAAGCAGTGTCTTTTTCTTTAATCCTGGTGGATGAGCAGGCAACCGGAATCAGTTGTTTGCCCCAGATGCGATTCTGATGAAAATTAACCAGGTTACCAAGGTAAATCCAGATTACGGCCAAAGCCCATCCCAAAAGGATAATCTTGCGTAAAACTGAAGAGCCTGACCTGATGTAACTCATAATTCGATTCAGAAATATCGTGCAAAGTTGTATATTTTTTGGAAGGAAAAAACATTTTTAACATTTTTTTTCGCCAAACACTAAAAATAATTCAATTAATGACATATATCAATTTAATAATAACAAAATGACAAATTAATAATGATTTAAAATAGGTTTTGGCTTAAAAACACAAATGTCAGTCGAGTTTATTCTCAACTGACATCAGTCTGGTTCAGGAAAGCTTCTGAAAATTAGCTTAGAGAAGGCCGTTATATTTTTGCCTCGAGCCTGATTTGTTTCACCCAGGATTGTATTCGTTCCTCAGTAAAATCGGGCTGAGTGTCGTCATCGATGGCCAGCCCGACGAATTTTCCGTCTTTTTCGGCTGTTGAGTAGTAAAAATTATATCCTGATATAGGTGTTTGTCCCACAACATTTTCTTTATGTGGCAGACGGCAGAATATTGTTCCCATGCCATCGACAAAGCTTTCGGGATACATTTTCTGATCGCCAAGCCCAAAAAGGGCTATTTTTTTTGTGGCAATATCAGCTTCGATAAGTGTGTCGATAAACCGCTCCCAATCCGAATGCATTTCACCAATGCCCCAGGCTGCTGTTCCCAAAATCAGAAAATCGTATTTCTCTACATCTTTTTTTGTGCTGCTGCCTACATTATGAATATCAGCAACACCGGAACCAAAGGTTTCCTGTATCTTACGTGCTACTTTAGCTGTACTTCCGTTATCTTTACCTCCAAAAAAAATTCCGATCTGAGACATAGTATGATTAGTTTTCAATATGGTTAGTTATGCAAATCTAGTTATAAATCAAAGTAAGTGTTTCTTTGCTGCTTAATATTTTCTAAGTAATTTTGAAGTTTTAGCCAAAGCCGTGAAAATGATAAGCCGATTTATGAAACAGCATTACCTCTATTTTGTTTTACCTACGTTATTAATTTCCCTGTTACTTTTGAGTCTTGTTATCGCTGAGACTGGTTTTGGGCTTATAAGTCTTCTTGATTTTTCCCTGGTTTGCGCATTAATTTATCTTAGTGTGCGCACGGCTTCTCATTTCAGCCGTTTACGCAACAACCTCGAAAATATTGAGAATGGATCGCTTGAAAACATCAACATTAAAGGAAAAGGTGTTTTTGCCCAACTAAATTTAACCATCACGCATATATTTGAACAGATACGTAAGCAGGGAAACGAGTTACAACATGAGAAATTACGCAGGCTCCGTTCGGTTATTGATGGGCAGGACCAGGAGCGTAACCGTTTGTCGCGCGAATTGCATGATGGCATCGGGCAATCGCTTATTGCTATAAAACTCCAGCTCGAAAATGCTGAGAATCAGAATTATTCGATGATGCGTTCGGGTATTGATTCAGCAAAGAATATGATTGACAACACCATTGAAGAAGTGCGCCGTGTTTGCAATGCCCTGTTACCGGCGGCACTTAATGAATTTGGTATTGTATCGACACTCAGGGCACTTTGTTCCGAATTATCCTCTTTGGCAGGTTTTAATGCTGTTTTTGAGAGCTCAGCACCATTGGACCGTATGTCGAAAAAATCGCAGGTTTATCTGTACCGTATCGCCCAGGAAGCTTTAAATAATATCACCAAACATGCCAGGGCCACTGCGGTGACCATGAAACTCAGCCGTGTGGATAATATAGTTACGCTTGAAGTATCCGACAACGGAAAAGGTTTTATATTTGACCCGGTTTGTTTTGCCCAGCGAAACGGGTTACAGAATATGCGCGAGCGGGCTCACCTGTTGCAGGGTGAATTTTCGGTTGATAGTCAGCCAGGCAATGGAACAACAATAAAGGTTTCGATACCTTATACTATTGAAAATGGAAAAGATCAAACTGATTTTGGTGGATGACCACCAACTTGTACGGACAGGGATTGCTAATTTACTTTCGGGGGAGCCGGGATTTGAAATCATCGGAGAGGCTGCTGATGCAAAGGAGTTATTCGATTTACTCAAGCATACTCAACCTGAAATAACGGTACTTGACATTGCTTTACCAGGCATGTCGGGAATTGAAATAACAAAAAGGCTGCATAACGATTTCCCGGGCATACGCATCCTTATTCTTTCGATGCATACTTCGGAAGAATTTATTTTCAATGCCATTAATTCGGGAGCGAGAGGATATTTACCTAAAAACACTTCGCGCAAGGAGCTGATTGAAGCGATTTATGCCATTCACCGCGGTGAAGAGTATTTTGCCGAGAGTATTTCGAACGTGATTTTAAAGAGTTATATCAAGAAGGCTAAATCGGATTTGCCGGATGCCGAAAATAACGAGAATCTCCTGTCGAAGCGGGAAATTGAAGTTCTGCGGCTGTTTGCCGAAGGAATGACGAACCAGGAAATTGCCGATAAACTTTTTATCAGCATACGTACCGTTGAGTCGCACAAAAATCATATTATGGCCCGGCTGGAACTTAAAACCACCGTTGACCTGGTGAAATTCGCCATCAGGAATAATATCATCTTGCTTTAGGTTAGCAGAAATAATTATTAGAATAGCATTACTACAGGCCGCAAAGCTTAAGTGAACACTTTACGGGTGGGGAAATCGCATGGTAAAGAAAAACAGGCATAGGCCTAATGAAGAATCTAAAAAGAGTCTCATGAAAATCATCTTTTTTCTAACAGCTATAATGCTCCCTGCCATAGCTTTTTCGCAGAATCTGAATCAAAAAGCCACTGATCAAAAGAAAAATAATGAGATGCTTATCGGTTATTGCAACCGCGATGGATTTAAAACCATCGACAGCAATTTCGATTCGGCATACCTGGCTGAATATAAGGTTTACCGCACCGACCTGGCTACCATGAAACTGCTTTCACAGAAACTGAAAGGAGTGAACGTCACTCTGGTAATGGCTACCTGGTGTGGTGACAGTAAAGAATGGGTTCCCCGGTTTTATAAGATTATGGATGAGCTTAACTTCAACCATAAAAAACTGACTGTGATTTGTGTTGACAGGGAAAAGAAAGCTCCCGGAACAATTGCGGCCGGTTTGAACGTCGACAAGGTTCCGACTTTTATCTTTTACCGGAAAAAAACTGAACTTGGCAGAATTATAGAAGTCCCTTCTGATTTGCTGGAAAAGGACATAACAGTCATTTTATCAAAATAACTGTTATAGGTATTACGAAACAAAGAATCTATACTTCAATCATTGACAATTTCCTTTAAATCGCAAATCAATAATGTCACGAAGACACTAAAAAGGCACAAAAACGGCTTTGTACTGATTTTGTGCTGCGACTAAAACATATTCATGGCTTCTACTTTATGGAATTTGGTGTTTTTGTGCTTTAGTTGCAAAATAAGTATTGACAGGCAGCAAAAATTCCACTATTGAAATGCGACAAGCATGAATTCCATCGGCGTACTATCCTGATGTAGCTAAACAAAAGATTAAATACTGAGAAATGATACAATTAACTAATACCATACCTGAAACCCGTTCGGTAATTCAAGAGCTCAAGTCGGAAGGAAAGAAAATCGGTTTTGTCCCGACCATGGGGGCATTGCACGAAGGCCACCTGAAACTCATTCGTCAGGCTGCCCATGAAAACGACTTTGTGGCTGTCAGCATATTTGTGAATCCAACTCAGTTCAACAACCCTGAAGACCTTGCCAACTATCCACGCACGCTCGAAACTGACATGCAAAAGCTTGAAGGCAGTGGTTGCAACCTTGTATTTTACCCATCAGTTGAAGAAATGTATCCTGAGCCAGATCTAACCGTTTTTGATTTCGGGCAGCTCGATAAAGTGATGGAAGGTCGTTACAGGCCCGGTCATTTTAATGGGGTGGCGGTTGTGGTAAAGAAACTTTTTGAAATTGTAGCACCCCATAAAGCCTATTTTGGTGAGAAGGACTTTCAGCAGCTTGCCATTATCAAAAAGCTTGTTAGTATGCTGCAAATAGATTTAGAGATTGTCCCCTGCCCTATTGTGCGCGAAGCCGACGGGCTTGCTATGAGTTCGCGTAACGCACGTCTGACTCCTGAAGAACGGGCAGAAGCTACGGTTATTTATAAAGCCCTTACCGCGGTGAAAG
Organism: uncultured Bacteroidales bacterium; assembly: GCA_903822525.1. GTDB lineage: Bacteria > Bacteroidota > Bacteroidia > Bacteroidales > UBA4417 > UBA4417. Next base: position 37,953 of record CAIJPI010000218.1, read on the forward strand.
AGAATTATTCGTGGTTTGTACCCGGTGGAGTGAGACAACTGGTGATGGGAGAAATACAGGAAAGCCCACTTTTCAGAGTAGAGTATGTGGATGTAGTCGATTCGGAAACACTTCAACCTTTTGAGGACTGGTCGGATGCCGAACATGCTGTTGTTTGTGTTGCCGCATTTATAGGAAAGGTTAGGCTTATTGACAATATAATTTTATACTAAATCAGGTTCTACCAGTTGATTAAAGATTTATTGCGAAAGGCTGTGACAGGTTATGGGTAGGTAAGAAACGGCCGGAATTCTGTGTATTTTATTCCCGTTTTCGTTCAGAAAAAAATTATCTGACAGAAATTTCGTAATTTTGCAGCGCTATGATAATTGAAGTCTTAAAATCGAAATTACACCGGGCCACCATTACTCAGGCTAACCTGAATTATATCGGCTCTATTTCCATTGACGAAGATCTGATGGATGCTGCAAACCTTATTGAATTTGAAAAAGTTCAGGTGGTGAATATTAACAACGGCGAAAGGATAGAAACATACGTAATAAGAGGCGAAAGAGGTACAGGCGTTATCTCGCTCAATGGTGCTGCTGCCCGTAAAGCACAGGTAGGTGACCTGGTAATCATTGCCAGCTATGCGCAGATAGACTTTGAAGAAGCCAAAAAGCATAAGCCTACCATTGTGTTTCCGACTGAACAAAACAGATTAAGCTAAGCGCATTGACCCAAAAACTCAAGAACATTGTCCGTTTTACCGTATTCCTTGGAATCGGCATTTTTTTTATATGGATATTTCTGCGCAATCTTACTCCCGGGCAGAAACAGGATATCATAAGTTCGATGGGGACCGCCAATTACTGGTGGATTTTGCTTGCCATTCCTTTGGGAGTGCTAAGCCATTTTCTCAGGGCAATGCGGTGGAAAATGCTTATTGAAACAATGGGTTACAAGCCCCGCAACAGCAATATGTTCTTTGCGGTTATTATCGGCTATTTTGCCAACCTGGCACTACCTCGCCTGGGTGAAGTAAGCCGTTGTACTGTACTTACCAAATACGAAGATGTTCCTTTCAACAAATCGTTCGGCACCGTTATCACCGAAAGAGCGCTGGATTTGGTCATTTTCTTAATTCTGTTTTTCCTGAACCTGGCATTGCAGGCTGATCGTCTTTCAGGATACATCAATGAAAAAATATATAAACCAATCCAGGCCAAACTGCATCTTAGCTACGATTTATCAGGCTCCCTGATTATCCTGATGCTTGCCTTCCTTATTATATTTGGCCTGATATTTTTAGTTTTCAGAAAAAAGATCACCTCTAATTCATTATATCTTAAGATCTTAAAAATGGTGCTTGGTTTTGTGGAAGGCATGAAATCACTCCTTAAAGTCAGGAACCTCTGGCTTTTCATTTTTTACTCACTTTCCATTTGGGCACTCTACCTGCTTATGGCCTATCTGGTTTTTTTCAGCATACCAGGAAGCAGCCATTTAGGCATTGATGCGGGACTTGCTGTTCTTGTATTCGGATCCATAGGGTTTATGGTTGTGCAGGGCGGAATCGGGATTTATCCGGCTATTGTTGCCGAAACGCTTGTTCTATACGGCGTTGCCAGTGCACAGGGATACGCATTGGGATGGCTGATATGGACATCCCAAAACGTGACTATTGCTTTGGGTGGAATTATTTCATTACTTTTATTACCGATTTTAAATAACCGGAAAAATGTCAAAGCTTGATACAATACGGAGAAAAATATTTACCTATTCAGATGCCGAATATAGCCGTTTGTTAGCCATATGGCAGTTTCAGGGTAAAAAAATAGTATTTACCAATGGATGTTTTGATATACTTCACCTGGGTCATATCGACTATTTATCGAAAGCTTCCGAATTAGGCAACCTATTTATTATTGGGCTTAATACCGATGCGTCAGTAAGCAAAATCAAAGGCAAGAACCGGCCTATTCAGGATGAGATGTCGCGCGCTATGGTGCTGGCATCGCTCAATTTTGTTGATTATGTAGTTTTTTTCGGAGAAGATACGCCATACAATCTGATTAAACTTACGCAACCCGATGTGCTGGTAAAAGGTGCTGACTATAAGCCGGAAGATATTGTGGGTTATGATATAGTGAAAAATAAGGGTGGAGAGATTGTTACTATTGAGTTCCTGGAAGGGTATTCGACTACGGCGATTGAGAAGAAAATATTGAGGGGTTAGGATTTAGGGGTTAGGATTTAGGGGTTGGGGGTTAGGGAGGTAAATCAGAAGATTTTATGATAAAATCCATTTAAATAAAACGAGAGCGAAAACTCCGGATTCAGAGTAAGTCCAATTCTGCCTTTGACAAACAAAATAATTTTTCGATTTGGTTTTTTAATTTTTCCATCATATAATTGATTTGGTTTTTTAATACTTATATATTTATTGATTTGTATTTTTAACTTAATTTAATTATTTTTGTTTTGGAATTTCAACTAAACCAAAATGTACCTGCCAAGATTCATTGATAATGAGTTGCTTACGTGGAAAAACGAAACCGGGCGTAAACCTTTGCTTTTAAGAGGTGCACGGCAGGTAGGCAAGTCTTCGGCGGTACGAAATCTTTCTAAGCATTTTACTTATTTCATTGAGTTAAATTTCGATGAAAACCCGGGGTTGAGCAAACTGTTCGATAATAATCAATCAGTAGAGGATGTTTGCGAACTAATCTCAATTTATAGCAAAACACCTGTCGTTGCAGGTGAAACACTCTTGTTTTTTGACGAAATTCAATCGTGCATTCCTGCCATATCGATGTTACGGTATTTTTATGAAAAAAAACCTGATTTACATGTAATTGCAGCAGGTTCTTTGTTGGAATTTGCCATGATGGAAATCCCTTCTTACGCTGTTGGCAGGGTACGTTCGATGTTTTTGTTTCCATTTTCGTTCAGTGAGTTTTTAAATGCCCTTGACGAAGATGTTCTTGTAAAATTAATAGAGAAATCCGACCAAAAGAAGCCGATAAATGAACTGATTCATCAAAAAATAATACATTATTTAAGGAGATTCCTCATTATTGGCGGAATGCCCGAGGCGGTTAGTGTTTACAAAGAAACTGGTGATTTATTGAAAGTCCAGAATATTCTCAACGATCTCATCATTTCATTTCAGGAAGATTTCAGTAAATACAAAAAGAAAATCCGAACAGCAAGTATAACAGAAGTATTATATGCTGTAATACAACAAGTTGGCAATAAATTCACGTATTCGTATCCCAATTCGACCCAAAACAACAATCAAGTTAAAGAAATGCTGGCTTTATTGCAAAAAGCAGGTTTAATAATTCCTGTAACCCATACTTCGGCGAACGGCATTCCACTGGGGGCTGAAACAAATCCTAAAAAGCGGAAGTTCCTGGTGCTTGACACTGGTATTTACCAGAGAGCCTTGGGACTGGATTTGACCCGATTATTTAACGAGGACCCATCAGGTTTCGCGAACCGGGGCAGCATAGCCGAACTGCATGCCGGGTTAGAAATAGTTAAAAACAGTACCTGTTATAGTAAACCTGAACTGTATTACTGGCAAAGGGATGCACGCAACAGCCAGGCAGAAGTTGATTATATAGTCCAAAAACAAGATGAAATAATTCCCATCGAAATTAAAGCAGGCACAAAAGGAGCTATGCAAAGCCTGTATATCTTTTTGAAAGAGAAAAACATAAAAAAAGGAATCCGGTGCTCTCTTGAAAACTTTTCAGAATACGAAAGCATTGAAGTCATACCTTTATACGCTGTTGGGAATATTTTCAAAGCATAAGTAACTGTCTAAAAATGATAAAAACCACTTTCAGGCATCAAAACCCTGTATTCCTGTCACATTGAGCGAAGTCGAAATGCACTCGTTCAACGCTAAAACCAAAATATTGAGATGATATAGTGGGCTTCGACTC
>CAIJPI010000219.1 GCA_903822525.1 uncultured Bacteroidales bacterium
AACCTGTTTACTGTCACATTGAGCGAAGTCGAAATGCTCTCGTTCAACGCTAAATCGAAAATATTGAGATGATTTAGTGGGCTTCGACTCCCCTTCGGCAAGCTCAGGGCAGGCTTCTCAGCCTGACAGAAGATTGAGCAAATAACTTGATAAATCACTTCAGTTTTAAAATTTAGACAGTCTCTTACTTTTGATAAACAATCTTGCGTTGTTTGTTTATCCCGTTTCCGGTAAGCGCGAAATAGTACACCCCCGAAGGAAGATTGTATTTGCCTGGTTCGAAACTATGGATATATTTCCCGGGTTGCACCAGCGAATTCTCCATTAAACTTGCCACCCTGTGACCATACATATCAAATACCTCAAGGCTGACAGTAGATGGAACCCTCAATTTGAATGAAAAAATTGTGCTTTCGCTGAAAGGATTCGGATAAGCCTGTTCGGTAGCAAAAGGAACACTTTCGTTTTTGGCAATACCTGTAAAATAGGGATCAATAATGGCCGTCCACACCGAAAGAGTTGAATTATCGAGACGTGTCCAGATAGGGCGTACGATATTGTTATGGGCTGAAATACCGGTATAATCGCCAAAAAACACATTCGAAGTCGGAATAAAAAGGCTTTCGCTTATTTTGAAATTCTCGAATGTTTCGCCTCCATCTTTTGAAACCGCCATAAATACATCCGTGCGGGTATCATCATAATTTCTGCGGTCGTAATAAACAAACCACAGGTAACCGGTAATCTGGTCGACAGCCATGTATGTGAAAAACTGTGCCCGGCCGGGAGCATCGTCATTTACACGCTTTGGTGCACTCCAGGTATTCCCGCCATCAGTCGATTTTGCAAGCCATACATCCACATCCTGACCTGAGGGACTGTTGTTCCTTTCGTCGGTCCAGTTGATATAGATATTCCCCTTGTTAGGACCGTTGCTCACATCGCAACAGGTAACCGGGAGTCCGTTGGAACGGTATATTCCGGGGATAGTATAATCCCAGCCGCCCGGAATATCACTGACCAAAACATCGTGTTCGAGCCAGGTCAGTCCCCCATCGAGCGAACGGTCGAATACCAGGCCGGCAGGTCCAGCCCATCCGACATATATTTCGCCGTTTGGTCCGACTGCAGGCACGGCTCCCTCGGTAGTGCTGTCGCTGTCGATACAATCGCCCGAAATTTCATTGATTTGCATGGCACTGCTCCAGCTTAAACCCTGATCGGAGGATTTTGAAAACATAATATTTGATTTACTGGTTGGACTTGCAGAGCCATAACTATCAAACTGTGTCCAGGTCACATATATCTCATTGTTTTTAGTATTCACGCAAGCCCATTCTTTATCCTGCTGTTTGGGATCATTTTTCCCCATTCCTGTGCCGCTGCTCCACGATAAACCGTTGTTTGTTGAGCGCTGGCAAACGATCTGATCGAGCCAGGTCGACATGGTGGGGTACGACAGGTGCAGGTAATAAAAATAACCGCTGGTATCAATCACAAGGCATGGATCACCCCCTTCGCCCAGTGACGAATTCATAGGGTTTCGGTTCCAGCTATACCCTCCATCGAAAGAAAAATAAAAGGAGTTCAGGTTTGCCCCGGCTATGATTTGCCTGGTATTTTTAGGGTTAATGTAGATGGAGGTCTCGTTAGGATTGTAAGCATCACTTATCATTACATTTAAGTACTGTGCGCTTGAAGGTAGCGATCCTGCCATACATGCGATAAGTATTACGGCTGCTATAAAATTTGTTTTCATATTACGTCCTATTACCATTCCATTCGAACTGTAAAATTAATGCGTTTTGTCTTCGCTGCGGAAAGAATTATTGTATGCGTTTACACCTGTTTTAACGCAGGTTACGCAAAGAAGGCGCAAAGTGACGCAGAGCGATTATCTGACTCTGCGGTCCTCTGCGAAAAACTCAGCGGTTCTGCGTTTAAGCCTATTGGTTCAAGTTTAGAAAAGCCTTGCAGTCTGACTAAGTGATCCTTTGTGGCTTTGCGACTTAGTGGCGGTTTTATTTGCCACAAAGGCACTAAAACACAAAGAAACACAAAGCTTTACCCGATACTCTTACCTAAAGCCAAAAATATCTGCCTTTCTTACTCTGCGTTTAAAACTATTGGCACAAGTTTAGAAAAGTCTTGTAGACAACTTTAGTGACTCTTTGAGACTTTGAGCCTTAGTGGCGGTTTTATTTGCCACAAAGGCACTAAAACACTAAGAAACACAAAGCTTTACCCGATACTCTTACCTAAAGCCAAAAATATCTGTCTTTCTTACTCTGCGGTTCTCTTCGAAAAAACTCAGCGGTTCTCTGCGTTTAAAACTATTGGCACAAATATAAAAAAGCCTTGCAGTCTGACTTAGTGATTCTTTGTGGCTTTATGACTTAGTGGCTGTTTCTTTACCCAAAAAGCATTAAAAAGGCCCTAAAAAAAGAATGGCCCGGATTTTATTCAGCGGCTTTCAGCTTTTCCGGAGACTTGTTTTGTGAAATTTGGTGTTTTTGTGCTTGAGTGGCAAAAAAGAAAATTCGTAGACACCCAAAAAACTCTCATTACTTGTTACATTAAAATAGGAATCCATTAAAATATATTATATTTGCATATAACTTGTATCTCTATGTTATAGGTGTAAATGAAACCCTATGAACTCAACAGACGAATATTGTTTTAAAGACTATTTTGATACTATTGATGACTTTCTGTTTGTCCTTGATTTAAATGGCAATATTATCCATATAAACAGATCAGTTACTACCCTTTTGGGATATGCTGAAGAAGATCTGAGCGGCAAGAGCATATTGCTGGTTTATCCTCCCGAACATAGAGCAAAAATACAGAGAACAGTAAATGACATGATTGCGGGCAAGCGATCTATAAGCCTGCTACCGCTTCTTTCCACTACCAACAAACATATTCCGGTTGAGAGCAGGACATTTCGGGGTCGGTGGAATTCAGAGCCGGCCGTGATTTGTGTGAGCCGGAATCAGTCAGCTATTATCTTATGTGAAGGCAAGTTTCAGGAGGTGTTTAATCATAGCCAGATGCTTATGGCTATTTCCGAAATTACCACCGGTGCCCTGATTCAGGTAAACCAGCCCTTTTTACAGACACTGGGCTACAATGAACCTGAGATTATTGGAAAAAGCCTGAAAGACCTAAAGATTTTTTATACCCTTGAACAAGGGAAGGAATTAATACGGAATTCCGAAAACAACGAAACTATATGTAACAAAGAAATCGTTTTACAATCCAAAACCGGGGAACTGCTTCATTGCCTCTTTTCTATTAAAAAAATCGAAATCCATTCGCACCACTACCAGTTACTATCAGCCAACAATGTAACAGAATTAAAAACTGCCGGCGAACGGCTGAAACACAATCTGAAACAGCAAACACTGCTCGCCGATATATCGCAGAAGTTAAATTCCATCAATAATATAACGCAGAAATTTGACGAAACCCTGAAGATGCTTGGCGATCATACCCAGGTAAGCCGCGTTTACATTTTTGAAGATGATGCCGGTGGATTTACTACCAGCAATACTTACGAATGGTGCAATAACGGTATTAACCCTCAAAAAGAAGAATTGCAGCTTGTTCCCTACGACCTTATACCTTCCTGGAAAAAAATCCTGAAAGAACAAGGGATGGTTTTCTCGACCTGCATTGATGAACTGCCCGAAGATCTGGTGCAGATACTTGCACCACAGGCCATAAAATCCATACTGGTATTGCCACTTTATATTGAAGGTGAATTTATGGGATTTATAGGCTTCGACGAATGCACCGCCAACAGGCACTGGGAGCATGACGAAACTGAATTGCTGCGGACCATTGCCAATATTATTTCCCAGACTTTCGAAAGGATTAAATTTCAGAAGCAGTTAAGCGAAAGTGCGGCTCAACTTAAAATGGCCATCGAAAATACTGAAACCGGCCTTTGGGATTGGAATATTGCTACCGGAGAGGTTTATTTTAATGACATATGGTGCAGGATGATAGGATTTGAAAAGCCGGAAATAGAACCGCATGTCAGTTCGTGGGAGAAACTGGTGCACCCTGACGATATGCCCGACATTAAAGAAGCTATCAGTAAGCACTTTACGGGCGAAACCTCCATTTACGAGACTACACACAGGCTGCTGACAAAAACAGGCGAATGGAAATGGGTGATGGATAAAGGCAAAGTAACTGAACGAGACGAAAACGGGAATCCGATACGAGCCATAGGCACTCACACCGATATAGATCATCAGAAAAATATTGAAAACGAACTTCAGATTGCGAATACTACCAAAGACAAGTTTTTTGCCATTGTAGGCCACGATCTGCGTGAGTCAATCGGCACCATGATGCAGGTGGCTGACCTGATTGCTGAAAAAGGCAATATAAACGAGCAAACACAGGACATTTTGCTGCGTTCACAGAAAGAACTGTCGAAAAGCACCTACCAGCTCCTCGAAAACCTTTTGCACTGGGCCCGCTATAACCGAAACCAGATAGAGTACAGTCCTAAAAATATCAATATCAGGGATATTGTAAAACATAGCATCGACAACATTAAAGTTCAGGCGGAGAAGAAAGGGATTTCATTAACTTACAATATCCATGGCCCTTCCATTGTATATGCTGATGAAGATATGGTAAAACTAATACTCCGGAACCTGGTATCGAATGCATTAAAATTTACGCGCAACGAAGGGTTTATACAAATTGACATTCAAGAGCAGGTAGATTTTGTAAAAATACTGATCACCGATAACGGTATTGGGATTTCGGAGAATGATATCCGGAAAATTTTCTCGGATAATCATTTTCATACCACTTTTGGGACTGATTTCGAGAAAGGATCGGGACTGGGATTAAAATTATGCCGGAATTTTATTGAGGTAAATAAAGGGATTTTGAGTGTTGAAAGCGAAATCGGCAAAGGGACAACATTCTCCTTTACTTTGCCGGAAGCAACCAAAAAGAGATGTTGAATCAGGCTTTCCAAAAAAGTATTGGTTCAGGTATAGAAAAGCCTTGCAGTCTGTCTTAGTGAAACTTTGTGGCTTTGTGACTTGGAGGCTGTTTTTTTGCCACGAAGGCACTAAAACACTAAGAAACACAAAGCTTTAACTCTGCGGTTCTCTGCGAAAAACGCTGCGGTTCTCTGCGTTTAAAACTAGGGGCTCAGGTTTAGAAAAGCCTTGCAGTCTGTCTTAGTGAAACTTTGTGGCTTTGTGACTTGGTGGCTGTTTTTTTTGCCACGAAGGCACTAAAACACTAAGAAAACACAAAGCTTTAACTCTGCGGTTCTCTGCGAAAAACGCTGCGGCTCTCTGCGTATAAAACTTTTTGGTTCTGTTTAAGGAAAATGTGGAAAATCATTTGTGCTTAGTGCAACGTGCTCAGTGCTCAGAGAG
>CAIJPI010000220.1 GCA_903822525.1 uncultured Bacteroidales bacterium
AAAGATTCGGCGGAAGCTGAAATAATTGCCGGAGGAAAAGGAGACAAAAGTGTTGGTTATTATGTTGAACCAACAATTATAGTAACTACTAATCCGAAATTCAAATCCATGGAGGAAGAGATATTCGGCCCTGTTCTGACCATTTTCGTTTATGAGGATAAAAAACTTCAGGAAACAATCAATCTCTGCAATACAACCTCACCTTACGGACTGACCGGTGCCGTTTTTGCCCGCGACAGGGTAGCTGCTTCAACTATGTGTGAGCAGTTGAGATATGCTGCGGGCAATTTTTACATCAACGACAAACCAACCGGAGCCATAGTTGGGTTACAACCTTTTGGCGGATCCAGGGCATCAGGCACGAACGACAAAGCCGGTGGAGAATTTAACCTGATCAGGTGGATAAGCCCACGAACCATAAAAGAAACCTTTCAGCCAGCGACGGAATACCGATATGGCTACATGATGGAATAAAAATTTATTAACCAACAAAACGAAGATGAGAATAGATTTAAAAAAGTTAGGGATTGAACTTACCAATGCGGGAGCATGCACGGGCAGCGAATGGATGGACACCAAAGGCGAGGAAACTTCGTCTTTTTCACCTATTGATGGATCATTAATCGCAAAAGTAAAAAATGCCACCCTTGAAGATTATGAACATTTGCTTGCCAAGGCACAGGATGCATACCTTAAATGGCGAATTGTCCCTGCACCTAAGAGAGGTGAAGTAGTCCGCCAGATTGGTGAAGCGCTTCGTGAAAAGAAGGCAGAGCTCGGTTTCCTTGTATCGCTCGAAATGGGCAAGATATATGAGGAAGGGCTTGGCGAAGTTCAGGAAATGATTGATATATGTGAATTTTCGGTAGGGCAATCCCGGCTATTAAACGGAGCAACCATGCATTCCGAACGGCCTTTCCACCGTATGTATGATCAATATCATCCTATCGGAATTGTAGGTATTATCACATCGTTCAATTTCCCGGTCGCGGTTTGGGGCTGGAATGCCATGCTTGCAGCCATAGCCGGAGATGTAGTAATATGGAAACCAAGTTCAAAAACCCCTCTTTGTGCTTTAGCCGTTCAGAAAATTATTGCTGAAACGCTTAAAGCCAACAATGTGCCAGAGGGGGTTTTCAATATGATAATTGCAAAGTCATCAGTGCTTGGAGACAATTTTGCTGCAGACAAACGTATTCCACTTATCTCGGTTACGGGTTCAACCATAGTTGGGCGCAGGGTTGCAGCCATTGTTGGGAAACGGCTTGGGAAAACAATACTGGAATTAGGCGGTAACAATGCTGTTATTATTTCAAAACATGCCGATCTGGATATGACGCTCCAATCGGTCGTATTTGGTGCTGTAGGAACCTGTGGGCAACGATGCACATCAACACGCCGCCTGATTATTCATGAATCCGTTTATGAAACAGTTAAAGAACGGTTGGTTGCTGCGTATAACAGTATAAGCGACCGTATAGGCGACCCATTAGAGAAAGAAACTCTTGTTGGGCCGTTGGTAGATGGGACAGCAGTAAACAACTTTATTCATGCTATTGAAGAAGTTCAAAAAGAAGGTGGTAAACTTGTTTTTGGTGGTACAAGCCTGAAAGGGGAAAAGTATCCTAACGGCAATTATGTTATGCCTGCTGTGATTGAAGCGGAAAACCATTATAACATGGTACAGGAAGAAACCTTTGCACCGATAGTTTACCTGATAAAATTTAAAACTATTGAAGAAGCAATAGCACTCAATAACCATGTACCGCAAGGATTATCATCGTGTATATTTACCGAAAATCTTGTAGAGGCTGAAACGTTCCTTTCAGAAACAGGGTCAGACTGCGGAATTGCAAATGTAAACCTGGGCACATCCGGTGCAGAAATAGGTGGTGCTTTTGGTGGTGAAAAAGATACGGGTGGTGGCCGTGAATCCGGTTCTGATGCCTGGAAAGCCTATATGCGCCGCCAGACCAATACTATTAATTTTAGTGGCCAGACAGCATTAGCACAAGGGATTACATTCGATTTTTAATACAAGAGTACATCTTGCAAAATAAAAGGCAGGTAGCAATAACCTGCCTTTTTAATTGATGGTTTATAACAGGAAAACGCAAAAGGAGCCATCCGGCGCTAGCTGTGTGGGGGGAGGGGTGGAAATAGACAATGGGTTATTTGTTAATAGAAAAGCTTTAGGGCTTTAGCGGGTGTTTGTAAATTCTGAGGTTAAATTATTTAGATCAACGGATGAGTGTGGCAGCAGTAAGGGATTACGGGCGACAAAACTGTCTTACAGAACCGAAGTTTGAGCGGAACAGACTGTTTGAATTACAACAAAACCCCTAATTGCTGCTACACTTTAGATTTTAGCCACTTGCTACATTTTCTACCGTTTAATCATGTGTTGATTTTTAATTATTTTCCGAAATACTTTTGCATTAATGACTGTAGTTCGGCTTTGTTAATGGGTTTTGAAATGTAGTCATTACACCCCGCTTCGATTGACTTTTCCCTGTCGCCAA
>CAIJPI010000221.1 GCA_903822525.1 uncultured Bacteroidales bacterium
GCCATTTTTCATGCCTTGTATTGCGAGGAGATACCTCCGGCTTAGAACCGCAAGTATTTTTATAAAGCCTTGATTTTTTGTTACTTTTTGATCAAGCAAAAAGTAAGAAAAATACAATGAAAGAATAAGGCAGATAAAAGGCTCTATAACCTAAAATTCTGTTCTCAAGATAATAGTCTATGCTTTTATTAAATTCATGCTTTTACATCCCCCACCCGAAAACTCAATAAAAATAATTTAGGTGGTGAATATTTCTAGCACATCAAAATAATATGTAGCCGCTGTTTTAATGTTAGATCTCTTGATATAAAATAAGATATTCCGGCAGTCGCTTAGCGATCTCAAAATAACAAAAACCTGCTGACATTTTATCAGTGTTATACTGAAATGAACGAAAAAAAAGCATGGCTGGCCTTTGGTATTCTATTTATTAAAAATTAGTTCTGTCATGTATCCTCTTTATAAACAGAGGCTTAATGGCATAAATTACAAAATAATCTGAGTAATTATTGTTTTATAGGCTAATTTGTTATTTCTTTGCAGCCTTAAACCAATTAAAGCGTACAACAATGTCCGACATTGCAACAAGAGTAAAAGCTATCATCGTTGATAAGCTGGGAGTAGACGAAAAAGAAGTTAACCCTGCAGCAAGTTTCACCAACGACCTGGGTGCCGATTCATTGGACACCGTTGAACTGATAATGGAATTCGAAAAAGAATTCAACATTGCTATTCCTGACGACCAGGCTGAAAAAATCAGTACGGTAGGTGATGCTATCACTTACCTCGAAAGCAACGCGAAATAAGTAAAATTCATTCGATGAAGTTAAGGCGAGTAGTAGTTACCGGCCTTGGCGCGCTGACTCCATTAGGCAATACAGCTCCGGAATTCTGGAGTGGCTTGGCTAATGGGGTTAGTGGTGCTGGCCTTATCACCCATTTTGACACCACCAAATTCAAAACGAAATTTGCGTGTGAACTCAAAGGGTTTGAACCGTCAAATTTTTTCGACCGCAAGGAGGTTCGGAAATTCGATCCATTTACGCTCTACGGCATGGTTAGTGCCGACGAAGCTGTTAAGGATTCGGGTCTGGATGCTGAAGGAATTGACCACGACAGGGTAGGGGTTATCTGGGCTTCAGGAATTGGTGGTATGACCACCATTTTCGATGAGATCTCAGGATACGCTGCCGGCGATGGGACTCCACGTTTCAGCCCGCTTATGATCCCGAAAATGATAGCCGATATAGCAGCAGGTCAGATCTCTATCCGCTACGGATTCAGAGGTCCGAATTTTGCCACTGTGTCAGCTTGTGCTTCTTCGGCCAATGCGCTGATTGATGCTTTCAATTATATCAGGCTGGGTATGGCCGATGCTTTTGTTACTGGTGGCTCTGAAGCTGCTATTAACATTATGGGCGTTGGTGCATTTAATGCCATGCATGCCTTATCAACCCGCAACGATGATCCTTCAACAGCCTCACGCCCTTTCGATAAGGACCGCGATGGTTTTGTTATGGGCGAAGGTGGTGCTGCACTGATATTCGAAGACCTTGATCATGCTATTGCCAGGGGTGCCAAAATTTATGCTGAAGTTGCCGGTGCCGGTATGAGTGCTGATGCATATCATATCACAGCCCCGCACCCTGAAGGACTAGGTGCTCTCAACGCTATGCGCTCAGCGCTGCGCGATGCAGGCATGACCTCCAATGATATTGATCACGTGAATACACACGGCACTTCGACTCCGCTCGGAGATATTGCCGAAACAGCAGCTTTAGCGTCATTGTTCGGTGAACATGCCTCTAAAGTATATGTAAACTCAACCAAATCGATGACCGGCCACCTACTGGGTGCTGCAGGCGCCGTCGAAGCAATGGCATCTATATTTGCTATTCAGAATGATCTTATCCCTCCAACGATCAACCACTTTACTGATGATCCTGAGGTTGATCAATCACTTACCTATGTATTTAATAAAGCCTTGCAAACCACAGTTAACGTAGCCTTAAGCAATACTTTTGGTTTCGGTGGGCACAATGCTACGCTTATTTTCAAGAAATTTGTGCAGTAATTTTGGCTTTCGACGTCATTAAACCTATCAGAGTATTTCTCTCTGACGACAAACAGCTTTTCGTAGCACTGAAAAATATTTTCGGGTATTATCCCGGAAATATTTTTTTGTATAAACTGGCCTTCCGTCATAAATCGCAGGCTATCGAACTCAACAATGGCAGCCGTGTGAGCAACGAGCGGCTCGAATACCTCGGCGATGCCATTCTCAGCGCCGTTGTAGCCGACCACCTCTTCAAAATGTTCCCTCTCAAGGACGAAGGCTTCCTTACCGAAATGCGCTCCCGTATCGTCAGCCGTGTACAACTGAACAAACTGTCGCAGAAAATCGGCATCGATACTCTTATCAACGCAAGCACCGAAAACAATAACGTATACCGCTCCATGAAAGGCGATGCTTTCGAGGCGCTTATTGGTGCCATGTACCTCGACAAAGGGTATAATTTCACCCGGCAGATCATTATCGAGAAAATTATAAAGCAACATTTCGACCTGCAGGATCTCGAAAATAATAATACCAACTACAAGAGCAGGATTATCGAATGGTCGCAGCGTGAAAAACGCCCTGTTGAATTTGTTATCCTTAACGAAGTAGGGCACGGGTATAACAAACAATATGTAGTCGATGTGCTTGTCGACAAAATTTCTTTGGGCAAAGGCCGCGATTATTCCATCAAAGGTGCCGAACAGGATGCAGCCATGAAAGCACTTCTCCAGCTCGAAGCCGAAAAAATATAGATTTAATTTACACTCTTTTTTACTTTAGTATACAGATATTCACCCAAAATGTATATTTGTAAAAATAATTCATATCTGATGCCTGGTTTCCATTCTTTTTTAACCTGACAACCACACCTGAAATGCAGATTTCAGGATACCTTTTTATCTGATTTTTTTCTACACTTTTCATACTGTTATTAATGAGTAGCCACGGATCAAACAAAGCAATTATTTTCGCTCTTTCAGGTAACCTTCTGATAGCCATTATAAAATATATTGTTGCATTTATCACAGGAAGTGCGGCAATGCTGGCAGAGTCCATACATTCTACCGCCGATAGTTTTAACCAGGTGTTGCTGCTTATCGGTCATAAAAAAGCAAAAAAATCGCCTAGCGAGATGCATAGTTTCGGCTATGCTAACGAAGTGTTCTTCTGGTCGCTTATGGTGGCGGTACTGCTGTTTTTTGTCGGGGCCGCATTTTCAATCTATGAAGGAGTGCATAAACTTTTTCACCCCGAAGAGCTTTCCAATGTATATTGGATTTTTGCTGTGCTGATATGTTCCATAGTGATTGAGGCCAAATCCTTCCAGGTGGCTTACACCGAATTCCGGAAAACAACCGGTCTGCCATTTTTTAAAGCCATAAAAGCATCCACACAGGTCAGCCTGATAGTAGTAGTACTCGAAGATTCGGCAGCCATGGCAGGCCTGGTCATAGTGCTGATCTCTACTATGCTGGCATGGCTGGTCAACCCGGTTTTTGATGCTATTGGAAGCATCACAGTTGGGGTTTTACTTTTGGCTGTTTCTATCCTTTTAATAGCGGAAGTTAAAAACCTAATTGTGGGCGAAAGCATGCCACGCGAAAACAGGCAGTGTATGCGTAATGTGATACATACCTACAAGCAGATCGGACATATAAACCGCATGCAGACTATGGTTATGGGCGACAGCAAATACCTGGTGCTGCTGTCAGTTGATATTAACGACAATATGAAAGGTTCCGACATCGAAGATATGATCGAACAGCTGAAAATAAAGCTGAAAAATGAAATTTCCGAAATTGGCACCATCTATATCGAAGTACAGGATGCTGCCAGAAACCGAAACGTATAGTCACGCATTATGAAAACAAAGATTGTTGCCACTGTTGGCCCGGCCTGTTCGGACCGTGAAATGTTACATAAACTTATTATTGCCGGTGTTGATGTGTTCAGGCTGAATTTTTCGCATGGAGCCTATAGTGATCACCTTTCAGTGATTGAACATGTGCGTTCGCTGAATGCTGAACTCGGGACTCATGTTGCCTTACTCGGTGATTTGCAGGGACCTAAAATCCGTATTGGTGCTTTTGCCGACAAGGAGGCCATGATGCACGATGGCCATGAACTGGTTTTTACAACGCACGAATGTTTATGTACTGCCGACAGGCTGTATATCACCTACCCTGAATTTGCCCGCGATGTAAAACCGGGAGAGGATCTTTTACTCGACGACGGGAAACTGCTTTTCCGCGTTATTTCAACCAACGGGGTCGACGAAGTAAAAGCTAAAGTAATTCATGGCGGAATTTTATCTGGTAAAAAAGGAGTGAACCTTCCCAATACAGAGGTTTCTCTGCCATCGCTTACCGATAAGGACAAACGCGATCTGGCCTTTATCCTCGAACATGAACTCAACTGGATAGCTCTGTCATTTGTGAGGAAAGCAGAAGATATAAAGCATCTGAAATCTGTTATTACTGAATTCGCTGTTCCGCAAAATATGCCCGGCATCATTGCCAAGATCGAAAAACCTGATGCCGTCAAAAATATGGATGAAATCATTGCTGAAGCGGATGGTATTATGGTTGCCCGTGGCGATCTGGGTGTTGAGCTTCCTCTGGAACAGGTGCCATTGGTTCAGAAAAAACTGATCCGTAAATGCAACCAGCTTTCGAAACCGATTATAGTTGCCACACAGATGATGGAAGGCATGATTAGCAACATCAGGCCTACACGCGCCGAAGTGAACGATGTGGCTAACTCGGTGCTTGATGGCGCCGATGCCGTAATGCTGAGTGGCGAAACCTCAGTAGGACTTTACCCGGTTGAAGTGGTCGAAACCATGGAGAAGATCATCAGCGAAGTGGAACAAACTGAAGAAATATATAATAAACCCCATTGTGCAAACTGTGCCGATAAGGAAAGGGTTATCTCCGACTCCATCCTCTCGGCGGCCTGCAGCCTGGCTGTCGAATCAAATGCCAATGCCATTATTGCCATGACTATCACCGGTTATTCGGCCCAGCGTATCAGCAGCCAGCGGCCCAAACAGGATATACTTATCTTCGCATCGAACCGATTTTTGTTATGCAGGCTTAACCTGGTATGGGGCATCAAAGGCTTTTATTTCGATAAAATTGCCGCCTCTACCACCAAAACCTTTAAAGCCATTACCGACCAGCTTATCGCCGAAGGCCTTATTAAAAAAGGCGACCTTCTGATAAAAGTTGCCAGCACTCCTATTTATGTGGCGGGACAGACAAATACTGTGAAACTGGATTACGCATAAAAGCTAATATTTTGGATGATGCGGCCATTCAGCGTTTTTACTGCAAGATCCGGGCGCACGCAATAAAGATTATTTTGATAACGAAAAAGGCTGGTTTATCAGCCACTGAAAATCTTGTTTTCATAAACCAATGATTCTTATCTTTGTGTGGCATTTTGTCTCTGACCTCTATCCCCTCCTGCAATTAATGATCTGTACCTAAATCCTGAATTCATTTTCCTTTGAATGAAAGTATACCCAAAAGTGCAGTATTATGAAGCAGAAGTCCCTAACCCCCAACCCCTAACCCTCAACCCCTCCACCAAATGGCCCGCATTTCCCGTCTTGATCCATCGTTTGAACCGGCTGATGCATTAATTGGTATTGCAACGAACATGCCTGTTATCCAGCTGGTACATTTTATCAACCTTCATACATTCCTTAAACTGGCCCGTGAGGAAGATCTCCCCGTATACTCCGAAAAGACTGACAGCCTGAATTATTTTAAGTTTTTTTTCTATCAGGACGATGATTACAGAAGCAGTTTCTGCCTGGTTGGAAACAGTGATGCCGGGATAAATCTGTTACCCACACACAAGCAATTCAGTTTTTTCCTGGTTGCACAGGGTGCAATTCCTGAGGACAAAATTACTCAGCTGGTAGCTCAGATAAAAGCTGTCAGCGGTGTTCAACTGGCTGCTATTATCAAACAGGAACCTATCCGCATGCTGGGGCCTATTCTGCAGGATCTTGAACTGCACCTCACCGGGCTCGAAAAAGACAAAACAGAAAAGTTAAAACGTATTATGCCATTAGCCGAAGACCAATGAAAGGGAAAATACTTGTAACTATACAGTTTACGTGTCTGGCTTTGCTGATGATGGTAACCAATTGGCTTATCCTTCCCTGGTGGACATTTTTGCTTCTGGGCATCTCAGGGTTTCTCGCTTTTTGGGCAATGGGTGTAATGAAGTTTGGTAATTTTAATGTCGTTCCATATCCTGTCGAAAACGGTCAGATGATTTCACGGGGTCCTTACCGGCTTATCCGCCACCCTATGTATTCCTCGATTTTTATATTGTCGTCAGCATTACTTGCCGCTCAGTTCGATTATAAAAAACTCATAATCAGCCTGGTGCTGGTTATTTGTCTGGTAGTGAAAATGCTTTTCGAAGAAAAGCTGCTGTGTGAGCACTTCACTGGATATAAAGCTTATATGCTCACAACAAAAAGAGTCATTCCTTTCGTCTGGTAATTATCCTACTGTCTGTATTCTTCTAAGCCATGTGACAATTTCTGAAGAAACCCTGATTACATACAGAGTACCTACTTTGTATTACATTGCCATGGACCTGATGAATAAACACCGGCTGACGGAAGACTTCATTGGTTTTGAAAAACCTACATTGTCCCTGAAACTCCTGCAGCACCTTCATTAAGTTCGCTCGGACTTGTCTTTATTTTTGTAATCAACCGGTTTTCGTTGCCTATGTTAAGGTTTGTATTTAACTTTGAAACCAAATTATAAGTCATGAATAGATTGAATAAAATTCTTGCGGCCCAGTCTGCTGTCTTAATAATGCTGTCGCTGGTTCTGTTGGTTTTTGCCCTGCGCAACCTGGATTCAGCGCGCATACCGGGCAATCGCTCTGCCTACGAGAGGTTTCTTAAAGAAACAGCTATGCCGTATAAAAACCTGAAAGCTGAAAAGGATAACGATCGGGAAAAGGCCGATTTGCCTGATCTGGCTGCACTTCAGGAATTTTTCATGACTATGGACCCTGCCGAAAAAAGGGTTACTGCCGAAAGGCTTCCCGCCGCTTTCGAAAGGCTGAAAAAAATGCAGGCCGGACAGATGAAATCAGGAGGCCTTCAACTGCAGTGGACCGGCACAGATGCCGAAATGGGTGGCCGTACAAGGGCTATTATGTGGGATCCAACGGTTAGCAATAAAGTTTGGGCCGGCGGAGTTACAGGTGGTCTTTGGTACAACAACGATATCACTTCTTCAGGCAGTTCCTGGCAGGCTGTAAATGATATGTGGGACAACCTGGCAATCAGTTCTATTACTTACGACCCACTTAATCCCATGACCATGTATGTTGGTACCGGTGAAGCGCAGACAGCGCTCATCACTTACCGCGAATCCGGTGGGCGTGGCGTAGGAATCTGGAAAACTACCGATGGCGGCGTGTCGTGGATATTGCTGCCTTCTACTTCAGGTTTTTCGTATGTAACCAAAATGGTGGTGCGGGCTGAAGGCAATAATAGTGTTATCTATGCAGGTGTTGTATCAGGATATTACCACGGACCACAGCAAAGCCAGCCAACGGATGGTCTTTACCGCTCAACCGACGGTGGACAGAACTGGCAGCAGGTATTGCCTGTTATTGCCGGTAGCAATGTTCCTTATGGAGTAAGCGATGTTGCTTTAGGTGCTGATGGCCGCATCTATGTGGGAACCATGCCCAACCTCAATGGTAATGGCGGCGCAGTTGTACTGCATTCCGATAATGGCACACCCGGTTCCTGGTCCGTTTTTGACGAAATTGCTACTTTGATTCCAACCATGGGCTACCTTCCGTTACCCGGCAGAGTAGTGCTTGCCACTTCTGCATCAGATGCTAATGTAGTTTATGCAGCTTTTGCCGCCGGAATCCACGATCCTTCAACACAACCTATATACCGCGGCTTGTTTATTTATCGTTCCGACAACAAAGGCGTTTCCTGGAATGAAGTGATTACCCCCGAGGGCGATGATACCTGGGCAAATCTTGCCTGGCATGCTATGACCCTTGGCGTTGATCAGAATAACCCCGACGTACTCTATGCCGGCGGACTTGATCTTTGGCGTACCTCCGATAACGGTGCCAACTGGGATCATCTTTCGGATTGGGCCAGGATGTATTACGGAGGCGGAAATAATTATGTACATGCCGATCAGCATACCATTGTGTATAAACCCGGTTCCTCTTCAAAAATTCTATTCGGCAGCGACGGCGGTGTTTTTTATACCCAGAACGGGAATGCTGCAGCTGCCTCTCTTGTGTTCGAACAGAAAAATAAACATTATAATACCTTGCAGTTTTATTCAGGGGCTATTCATCCGGGCGCCGGCCAGAACAAATTTATTGGTGGTCTGCAGGATAATGGAACACTACTTTACCAGGGCGCACCGCTTACAATCAACAGTATGATTTCGGGTGGCGACGGTGCGTATTGCTTCTGGGATAAAGATAATTCCGCAGTGTATCTTACTTCAGTTTACTACAATAGGTATTATCTGTTTAATAACGGCTCGCAGGTTAATTCCATTAACGAAGAGAGTGGAGTATTTATCAATCCTGCGGATTATAGCAGCGAATATAACACGTTGTATGCAAATGCTGTCGATTTCTGGGGAAACAACCCTGACAAAATGCTGCGTGTTAGTAATATTCCTGCAAACGGAATAGGCTATTTCCTGACCCTGAATTCAGGATGCACAAGTTATTTTTCGAGTGTAAAGGTTTCGCCTTTCAGCACGGCTCTTTCAACCAATCTATTTCTGGGCTCTGTTGCAGGGCAGCTGTTTAAAGTTAAAAAAGCAAATACATATCCCGAAACCACCCAGATCGGCAGTCCTGATTTTCCTGCTGCAAATATTTCGAGCATTGCTGTTGGCGGTTCCGAAGATACTCTCCTGGTTACATTCAGCAACTATGGGGTTTCATCGGTTTGGCAAACCTACAATGGGGGTCAGTCGTGGAATGCCGTTGAAGGTAATCTGCCCGATATGCCCGTCCGCTGGGCTGTTTATCATCCCCAGAACTGCAAACAGGCTCTTATCGCTACCGAACTGGGTGTATGGTCTACCAGCAACCTGGGTGATGCCAATGTAGTGTGGACACCTCAAACCAACGGCATGGCCAATGTCAGGGTCGATATGCTTACCCTCAGGACTTCCGATAATACCGTGCTGGCAGCTTCGCATGGCCGCGGATTATTTACCTGTACCTTTAACCTCGACCTTAACACATCGGTATCTCAATGGCCCGAAACGGCCAGTCCTTTCTCTTTGTTAGTTTTGTCATCAGGTATCGAAATACAATCGCTTGCAAAGCTGCCTGCCGAATACTGTATCTACAATATGTCGGGCAGCGAAATGCTGAGCGGCAGGCTCGAAAGCGGAGAAGTACTGCATACTGTAAATACAGGTACACTGGCTCATGGCATGTACCTGGTTAAAATACAGGCAGGAAATCACAAACTTGTCAGGAAGGTGGTGCTGTAAGGAATCGGAATTGCCATTTCATGCCGGCTTCCGTTAAAGGAGCATCGGCTGGATAGTGTTATTCCGGGTCGGTTTTTAACGAAAAGCTCTCTGGCTATTTCTTTTCCAGTGTTTCCAATGCCTTCTCAAAAGCCTTGTCAGTGCGGAGGAATATGGGATAGAATCCTTCCGAATCATAAAGGTTACGGGCAATATAGCTCTTCATAAGTTCGCAGATTCGCTGCTGTGAGGCAGCTGTTTCAGCCTTGGGATATTTTATGCCGTTCTTTTCGGCATAAGCAGTATACTCACTGTAAATGTCGTTGCTTACGGCAAACATCCGGTCAAACTGCGTTACATTTTTATACGGACTGAATTTTGCGCGGTTGCTGTCGGTATAATCGAAGGCGAACTGGTATAGTATGCCCTTGTTTACTGATTCGGTGTAGAATTTCAAAGCTGTATTGCGCTCAACAGGAACAAAAATATCGGGCATTATTCCGCCACCGCCATACACTGTCTTGCCTCCGGGAGTCTTAAATTTCAACGAATCGTTTAACTTGATGCTATCGGCACTTTCGAGTTCGCCATCTGTCATACGGTGATAGTATTCCATATAATATTCTTCAGCACCTTTGCTGTAAGGTTTCTGTATACTGCGGCCGGTAGGCGTGTAATACCTGGCAACGGTAAGCCTCAGTGCCGAGCCGTCGCTTAACCCCACCTGTTCCTGCACAAGTCCTTTTCCGAACGAACGACGGCCTATGATGGTACCCCTGTCATTGTCCTGTATGGCGCCCGAAACAATTTCGCTTGCTGAGGCCGACCCTTCGTCAATCAGTACCGCAAGAGCTAAATTGTCCCATACACCTTCCGATGACGATTTGGCAATTTGCTTCGGCCTATGAAGCCCCTGTGTGTAAACAATAAGTTTGTTGTCGGGTAAAAATTCGTCCGAAACGGCAATGGCCTCATTCAGGTAGCCTCCTGAGTTTCCCCTTAGATCGAGTATAAGTTTGCTGATGCCTTTTGCCTTTAAAGC
This sequence comes from uncultured Bacteroidales bacterium, assembly GCA_903822525.1. GTDB lineage: Bacteria > Bacteroidota > Bacteroidia > Bacteroidales > UBA4417 > UBA4417. The sequence continues at coordinate 10,622 of CAIJPI010000221.1, forward strand.
CAGCAAGGCTTCATGCAGTTCGTCGCCTGTGGTGGCACTGAATTTACTTAATTTGATATAGCCGACCTCAGCATTTACGGCATATGAAATATCAATACTCCAGGTTGGAATTACTCCCCGGGTTATAGTAAAATCATTCAGTTTCTTGAGCCCCCGTCTGAAAATGCTCACGGTTACCTTGGTATCCTTTGGCCCTTTGAGCAACTTCATCACCTTTTCGTTTACAATTTTAATTCCGGCAATATTTTTCCCGTCAACCTTTACAATGCGGTCGCCAGCCAGTAGTCCGACCTTCTCCGACGGTCCGCCGGGGATTGTGTTTATAACCATAACCGTATCATGTTCAATCCGGAACTGAACACCAATACCTTCAAAATTTCCCATTAAAGGGTCGTTCGCATCAGCAAAATCGGATGCAGGTATATAAACCGAATGCGGGTCAAGGCTGAGCAGCATGCCGGTAATTGCTTCGTCATTCAGCTTTTTGGTGTCGACGCTGTCAACATAGTTATGATCAATAAAACGGATAAGCTCACTGATGGTATTATTCCCCTGTACGCCCCTGAACAATGAATTGTTTTGCATCAGCGAACTGCGCATCAGGTAATATCCTGTCAGGATTCCGACAACAAGCACCAGGGCAAATGCAACAGGAAGGTATATATAGGAAAGGCGGTTATTTTTCATTGTTATAGCTGGGGATTAATTGGAATTAAATGTATGGGGAACAAACGGCAAAGGTATGAAGTTAGTGTATGGGTTCAGGATTGAACAAGCTTTTTGAAAACAAATGGCATCAGTCCCTGGGAAGGAGCAAAACGCCATTCAAAATTCTGCCTGACTTATAGGATGTCCGTATGTTATTTTCCGTATTTTTCAGCAGCTTGTTTCATAGTCAAAGCCGACCACATCAGGAAAAGATGCTCAGCTTTTTCGCGGCTGTAGGCTTTGTCCTGCTCCAGGTACCAGCTATCCTGGGTGTGAAGAACATTGCCTTTTTCGTCCAGTATAACAAACACGGGGAAGCCAAACCGCTGCGGGAAACCCAGCGTGGCAAGAAGTTGGTGGTTATCGTTTTCTTTGCTGTAATTCACCAGTACTACTTCATAATTTGCATGCAGCAGACTATCAAGTTTTGCATCTTCAGCTATCATATGGTGAAACTTAATACACCAGGGGCACCAGTTACCGCCAACCTGCAGGAAAACATGTTTGCCTTCAGCAGCTGCTTTTGCCACTGCTGCTGCTACTTCCTCCTTGGCATCGGCATCAGGGTTATAGATTTTATGTACTTGCTGAGCTGATAATCCAATGCTTATCAGGCCAATGACCAGCGTTAATACTAAGGTGCGTTTCATAAATTTATAGTTTGTTTTAGTGAAGGCAAAAGTATGTAAAGAATTGTGCAACTGTTTAGATAAATTTACTAGTCTGTTGGAAGCAAGGGGCCACTTTCATCCTTCCAGTTTCCCCATTCCAATTTCCAGTTTACTTTTTGGTTTTGTGTTAAACAGTTTTTATTACAAAAAGATGGGTTTCCATTGACTAAGGCGTGTTAAAAATTCACAAATGCAAAGGTATAAACTCACACCATGTAAAAAGGGGTTAATGCTTTTTCTATTTTTGTCATGTATCGGGTAAACTTGCTATCAAAAACAGGAAACTCCATGAATTTAATCCTCGACACCGGGAACACACTTACCAAACTTGCCCTCTTTCAGGGCAGAGAAATGATTGCTTTCACCAGCTTTGCCGGGGTTGATGTACAACCTATTATTCAATTCTGTGAGTCAAATCCGGTCATCGAAAATGCCATCCTATCCACAGTGAGGGAGTATCCGCCGGAAGTTGATGCTTACCTGGATCGTCATTTCAAAACGATCTGTTTTAATCACAACACTGCAGTCCCTGTCGATAATTGCTACAGCACACCCGAAACTCTGGGCAAGGACAGGCTGGCGGGAGTTGTCGGGGCACAACTGCTTATGCCCGCTTCCGACATTCTGGTTATAGATGCCGGAACTGCAATAACATACGATTTTATTTCAGCTGCCGGCGAATACCTGGGGGGAGGAATCTCGCCCGGAATTTCCATGCGCTATAAGGCACTACACACTTTTACCGGCCGTTTGCCGTTACTCAGTTATTATGAAGATGCACCCCTCATAGGAAACGATACTTCCTCAAGTATTCACTCGGGAGTTTTAAACGGTGCTGTGGCTGAATTAAATGGGATTATTAAAAGTTACCAGCTCGAATATCCCGGACTCAAAATAATTCTGACAGGTGGTGATCATAATTATTTTGATAAAAGATTAAAAATTAAGACCTTTGCAGCCCCCAACCTGGTACTTGAGGGCTTAAACCTAATACTCAATTTCAACATTGAAACACAATAAATTTCTTCGTAAACTTATTCTGGCTTCGGCCTTTTTAATACCTGCATTTGTTGCTACTGCGCAGGTTAGTATCTCTTCCCCGTATTCAATTTATGGAATAGGTAATCTGTACGGTGTCAGCAGCCAGATGAATATGGCGCTGGGAGGAGCAGCTACTGCCTTCAGCAGCCCGTATTTCATCAATCCGGCTAACCCCGCGTCCTACATGGCATTCGATACCAATAGCTTTGTTTTCGATGCTGCTTTTAACCTGCGCTCGGGTACACTGAGTACCCTTGACCAATCGCAGAAGACAAAATTCGGTACCATTTCGAACCTGTATTTTGGGTTCCCTGTTACCAAATGGTGGCATGCCAGCTTAGGGATCATGCCTTTTTCGAATGTGGGATACGAAATGCAAGGTACCCAGATAGTTGAAAATATTGGTAAAATGGTTAGCGTTTACAAAGGCAGCGGTGGGCTTAATAAAGCCTATATCGGCAATGCGTTCTCTCCGATAAAAAACCTGTCGGTAGGCGTCAATATGTCCTATCTCTTCGGAAATATCGTTAAAGAACGCGCACTTACTTTTCCTGACTCAGGGTCCTTTGCAAATACTATGGTCAAAAGTTCGGCCAGGTTAAATAAACTGAATTTTGATTTAGGCCTCATCTACCGAAAGAACTTAAAGGAAGGAAGATTCTTCCAGGTAGGTCTTACCTATAATCCTAAACAGTCGGTTTACGGACAGTCGGAGAAGATTGCTTACACATATGCATATAATTATTCTTCAAATATCGAAGATATCAAAGATACTGTCAGTTACGAGCAAAGTGAAAACAGTTCAGTTACATTACCCACTTCTATCGGGCTTGGTTTAATGATGGGCAGCACGAACCGCTGGTTTGCAACAGCCGATGTCAACTATCAGAAATGGAGCGAATTCAGTTACCTGGGCAACAACCCCGGACTGAAAGATAACCTCCGGGTTTCGTTGGGTGGTCAGTACAGGCCTTCGCCAGTGGATATCGGAAAATATTACGAACGTATCAATTACAGGGCCGGTTTCAGGTTTGAGCAGAGTTACCTCGAAATACGGAACACACGTATAAATGATTTTGGTATCAGCCTGGGAGTAGGATTACCCATGAAAAAATCGAGATCTACAATCAATATCGCTCTTGAAGTAGGTACACAGGGCACTACCAATAACGGGCTGATCAAAGAAAATTATATGCGTTTAACTATCGGATCTTCCCTGCAGGAAAGATGGTTCCTCAAACGTAGATTTAATTAGAATGCAGTATAACAACGCTGTACTATAATGAAGAATATCAGGTTCTTGCTGCTTATTATAGTAAGTGTTGCACTCGCTGTAGTAAAGGTTTCTGCCCAGAAATCTCCTGATAAATATGGAACGGACAGCGTTTCATGTATGATGCATACTTCGTTGTATCGCGAATATTTTAAACAGAAGAATTTTAATGATGCTTTGCCGCACTGGAGATGGGTTTTTAATAACTGCCCTCTCGCCAGTCAAAATATTTATATTGACGGTACAAGAATTATAGGATTTAAAATTAATGAAACTCAGGACCAGTTTGTCCGGAATGCATACATCGATACACTTATGATGGTATTCGAAAAACGCATAAAGTATTTTGGCAATGTACCTGCCAGCAGGACAGGAATGGTGCGGGGACGACAAGGACTCGAGCTCGGGAAATACCGTCCCTCCGATACGCTTAAAGTTTATTCGTATCTGCGCCATTCAGTTGAAACAGAAGGTATTAACAGCGATGCTGCCGTTGTATCAGGATATTTTATCATTATTAATGACCTGGTGGTAAGCAAAAGGTTTTCTGTGGATTCACTGGTCGAAGCCTATGATATACTCGGCGATCTGGTTGACCTGAAATGTGAGCTGCTTAAGAATGATTCCACCCAGTTTAACAGGTGGAACGATGTGAAGTCACTCCTCGAGGCCCGGTTTGGACCCTATGCTTCATGCAGGGAGATCGAAAAAATTTATTCCCCGAAATTTAAACAGTCGCCTAACGATACAATCCTATTAAAGAAAATTATCCGCCATCTCGACAAAAAGGACTGCACCGGAAGTGATCTGTTCATTCAGGCTGCCGGTAATCTGCACAAAGCAAAGCCAAGCGGGCAGTCAGCATACCTGATGGGTAAACTTAACCTTACCAAAGGTGACCTGGTTAAAGCTGAAAGTTATTTCATCGAGGCGGTGCCTACCCTCGATGATGTGCAGAAAGCAACAGCCTGTTTTTACCTTGCAAAAATTTATTACAACCAGAAACGATTCAGCGAGGCCAGGTCATATGCTTATAAATCACTGGCAATTAATCCGGCCGATGGCCGATGCTATTTGCTTATAGGTAATATGTATGCAGCAAGTGCACCATCATGCGGAGGTTCCGACGAGATTGCATCGCTTGCAGGGTATTGGGCCGCTGTCGATAAATTTATTAAAGCTCGTAACGTAGACTCTTCGGTCGCCGATGAAGCTAACAAAAACATTGCTGTTTACTCTGCCTATTTCCCCACCCGGGAGCGCCTGTTTTTTAACGAACTGAAAGAAGGAAGCCTTTATACTGTGGGATGCTGGATTGGTGAAACAACAGCCGTAAGAGCCTCACACTAATTAAAACTATGAGTAGTATGATGTCGACAAAATTTAATTTCAGAATTACTCTCAGTGCGATAATTGTGCTCGCAGTTGTTATGTTTACTTCGTGCGAAAATGATATGATGGCTGTGATTAAACTATCCTCAAAAGACTCGATCCCCGATGTAACAATCCTTAATGTGAATGTTAAGCAAAGCGAAATGGGAAAGCCAACCCTCGAACTTACTGCACCTAAAATGATCAGTTTCCAGGCTCACGATGCGTACACCGAGTTCCCGAACGGGCTTAAGATCGTATTTTTTGACTCCATTATGCAACCTAAAACTGAACTAACCGCCAATTACGGCATCAGCTGGGACGGAAGGCGAACCATGCAGGCCCGCGGCAATGTGGTGATACGGAATTTCCAGAAACACGAACAGCTTAATACCGAAAGCCTTTTCTACGATCGTAATGCACGCAAAGTATCTACTGATGATTATGTGAAAATTACTACGCCCGACAGGATAATCATGGGAAAAGGAATGCAATCGGACGAATTGTTCGATAACTGGGTTATACGCGATGTTTCGGGTACTATCTATGTTGAAGAAAACAAGTAAACACCGAAAAGATTAGTATCTTTGATATTATTTCTTTAACAAAACCAGTCTGATTAATAAAATCAACATTGATTAAACGGTGACTAATCGATATAATGCTCCTTTTATAAATACTCTGAACAGGCGAATAGCCACTGCTGTAATCCAATGAACAATTATGCAATTATAGCCATTACCCTCTCGTTTTCCGCTTTCTTTTCGGGAATGGAGATTGCATTTGTGAGTTCCAATAAATTGCGGATCGAACTCGAAAAAGGCAAAGGCCTGTTGTCAGCCAGGCTGATATCAGGGTTTGTACATCATCCTTCACGTTTTATCGGTGCCATGCTGGTAGGCAATAATGTGTCGCTGGTTATATATGGTATTGCTGCTGCTGCTATCCTCGAGCCTGTATTAAGGAACCTGCTACCGGCTGCCGCATCCTCCGAAGGGATTATCCTGGTGATCCAAACTATAGTATCAACCTTTCTGATTTTAGTTACTGCCGAATTTCTGCCTAAAATAATTTTCAGGCTCAATCCGAATGGTCTCCTCAATTTCTTTGCCCTGCCATCGTACCTCATTTATCTTATCCTGTACCCTTTCATGTATTTCTTCCTGGGCTTATCCGAACTGATTCTCAGGTATATTTTCGGCATGAAGACCGGAACGGTCAGGTACCAGTTTACATCCATCGATTTCGACGAATATATACGCGATTTTTACAACCCGGCTGCTGCTCAGGTCGACGAAGCTTCCGAGATGCAGATGATTCAGAATGTGCGTGACTTTCATTCCACCAAAGTGCGCGAATGCATGGTGCCCCGCAACGAAATTATTGCCGTCGACGACAGCATAAGCATACAAGAACTTCAAAGCGTATTTGTTGAAACACAGCATTCCAAAATACCTGTTTACCGGCAGAGTATCGACAACCTGACCGGTTATGTCCATTTGTACGACCTGTTTGGCAAACCCACGGATATTAAATCTGTGATCAGGCCTGTGATTATTGTTCCTGAAACAATTTCGGCAAGTAATGTGCTCAATATGATGATCAGCCAGCGGAAAAGCTTTGCCGTGGTGGTCGACGAATTCGGTGGAACAGCCGGAATGGTTACCGTAGAAGACCTTATTGAAGAAATTTTCGGAGAAATACAGGACGAATTCGATGTGGATGAGCTGGTTGAAAAACAAAACAGCGAAAATGAATTCATGCTGGCAGGAAGGCTCGAAATTGATTACCTCAACCAGGAGTATAACCTTAAACTTCCTCAGTCGGACGAATACGAAACCCTGGCCGGGCTCATTCTGAACCATCACCAGAGCATACCCGAAATAAACGAACAGATTAAAATTGAGATTTTTACATTTACAATACTTGAAGCTACAGGAAGCCGGATTGATAAAGTACTGCTGAAAATTCAAAAATAACAGAATCTGCTTTTTTATTCATCGTAAGTCGCAAAAAAACAATACAACTATTTGATATTCAAAAAATAAAGTTGATTCTCCCAAAAATAATTCTTCAAAATTATTTCAGACTATACTAATTTTATGTGTGACATCAATTAGGAATTGCTTCTATAACAGCC
>CAIJPI010000222.1 GCA_903822525.1 uncultured Bacteroidales bacterium
CTCCCAAAGCAATTCGCCCGGCGATATGAAAGGGATAACAGAAAGAACCAAAGTGGGGAAAATAACCAGCCATGGTGGGAAACTGAAAATATTAATCGCCGAAGACGACGAATCGTCCGAAATGCTTATCAGGATGACACTTAAAGCATTCAGCAACGATATTATTTGTGTGCGTACCGGACTCGATGCCGTTGACGCCTGTCGTACTATTCATGATATCGACCTGGTGATGATGGATATAAAAATGCCTGTGATGGATGGATTCGAAGCCACCCGGCAGATCCGAAAATTTAATACAGAAGTCGTTATTATTGTCCAAACGGCTTTCGAATCAGCTGATGCAAAGGAAAGAGCATTTGAAGCCGGCTGCAATGATTTTATCCCGAAACCGCTGGATGCCGCCCTACTGAAATCAGTCATTCAACGACACTTTAATCTGAAATAACCGCCCTAAGCTCCCCTCGCTCCCTCGTCCCCTCACTCCCTCGCCCCCTCACTCCCTTCCATAAAAAAACACTTTCGTCTCTTTGCATCATATTCTCATAAATTAATAGTACTTTTATCACGGATTACTCATAATTACTTGCTTTTTTATCTCTGTGCCTCGGGCATATGACAAATTTTTATCTACTATTTTGATGCTGATATGAAAAAACTACCTGCCCCTGTAAAACCTAACCTGCGCCAGAAGGCTGAAGACCTTTTAAAAAAGAATACACAAAAACCTGTCGCACATCTTTCGGAAGCAGAAGTGCAAAAGCTTGTTCACGAATTGCAAACTCACCAGATAGAGCTTGAGATGCAGAATGAAGAACTCATGCTGGCAAGAGACCGTGCAGAAGCTGAAACAAAAAAATTCAGCAGACTATATGATTTATCTCCTACTGCTCATTTTACGCTTTCCAAAACAGGCGAAATTATCGCGTTTAACATACAGGCTTCGCAACTGATAGGTAAAGACCGACATCATTTGAAAAACAGCATGATTGGATTTTTCATTTCCGATGATACAAAACCGGTCTTTAACCAGTTTCTTGATAAAGTATTTACAAGTAAAAAGTATGAAGCCTGCGAGCTAACCTTGTTGCATATAAATCAAAGACCCATTTTTGTTTATGTAACAGGTAATTGTGATGAAAATGAAGAGACCTGCTTTGTTTCGATGGTTGATGTTACCATCCGTCGTTCGCAGGAACTGCTCACCCAGGCCAGGCTCGGTCTGTTGCAGATGGCCGAAACCAGCTCACTTGACGATTTTTTGGAAGAAACCCTGAACCAGGCCGAAAAACTTACCGGCAGTACAATAGGATTTTGTCATTTTGTTGAAGCCGATCAAATAACGCTCAGGCTTCAGAACTGGTCGACCCGTACCAAAAAGGATTACTGCCGGGCTGAAGGAAAGGGTATGCACTACGGCCTGGATAAAGCCGGTGTTTGGGCCGATTGTGTAAGAGAAGCCCGTCCGCTGATACATAACAACTATTTAACCCTGCCGGATAAAAAAGGAATGCCCGTAGGGCATGCAAGGCTTACACGCGAATTAACGGTACCTGTGCTGCGAAACGGCAAAATCAAAGCCATTATCGGTGTAGGGAATAAGCCAAGCGATTATACCGAACATGACCTCGGGCTTGTAGCACAGTTAGCTGATCTGGCATGGGATATTACCGAATTAAAGCAAAAAAAACAGGAATTACTGGAAAGTGAAGAAAAATACCGCACTGTATTTGCCACCGAAAGCGACTCATTACTGCTTATCGACCAGGAAACTTCAGCCATTCTGGATGTAAATGATGCCGTATGCCGGCTTTATGGGTATACAAAAGACGAATTGCTTTCCATGCTTAACACGGATCTTTCGGATGAGAAAGAAGAAACGAAAAGGAAAACAAAGGCATTTCAGGAAAAAATCAAGCTGAGGTATCATAAAAAGAAAAACGGCTTGGTTTTCCCGGTTGAGATATCTGCCAGCCTTTTTATGCTCAAAAACAGGCCGGTAATACTGGCAGCCATCCGCGATATCTCACAGCGCGTATTGGCCGATAGTGAACTCGCATTTAAAAATTACGAGCTGCAGAAGATAAATTCTGAAAAAGATAAATTTTTCTCTATTATTTCGCACGATTTGCGGGGACCGTTCAATAGTTTTCTGGGTCTTACCCAGATTATGTCGGAAAAATTGCCCTCGCTTACCATGGAGGAGATTCAGCAGATAGCTAACAGCATGCGGACTTCAGCAACAAACCTTTACCGTTTGCTCGAGAATCTGCTGCAATGGTCGAGGATGAAACAGGGCCTGATTCCATTCCTCCCCAATCGTGTAAACCTGCGCGATGCAGTAGGTGAGAGTTTGAGAATGATACTGGATCCGGCCGCGAGTAAGGGCATTGAAATAGAATATAAAATACCTGACGATTTAATGGTGCTGGCTGACAGCAACATGCTGCTGGCCATACTTAGGAACCTGGTTTCGAATGCCATAAAATTTACCGGCAAAGGAGGCAGAATAAGCATTTCGGCTAAAGCAGGAGCTAATAACAATGTTGAAATATCCATTAAAGACACAGGTATCGGGATGGATAAGCATCTGATCGAAAATTTGTTTGTCCTCGATGTGAGTACCAGCCGTAAAGGCACTGATGGCGAATCGAGTACAGGCCTGGGCCTCATTATATGTAAGGATTTTATCGAAAAGCAGGGTGGCATCCTGAAGGTCGAAAGCGAAACAGGAAAAGGAAGTATATTCAGGTTTACCATTCCGCAACAACTAAAGTCGAAAGGGAAAGCGGATAATATAAATATCTTTGAGGCTCCTGCCGGCGAGAACCAGATGAAAAGCCTCAAGATATTGATAGCCGAAGATGACGAAACATCCGAAATGCTGGTTTCCATTGCCATAAGGCTGTTCGGCAGGGAGGTTATTAAAGTGAAAAACGGCATCGAAGCTGTTAATGCCTGCCGAAACCACCCTGATATCGATCTGATAATTATGGATATAAAAATGCCTGAAATGGATGGTTACGAAGCTACCCGCCAGATACGGAAATTCAATAAAGATGTGGTTATTATTTCCCAAACAGCCTATGGCCAGCCGGGCGATCGCGATGAAGCCATTGCAGCAGGATGCAACGATTATATCTCGAAACCGCTCGATTTAGCGTTGTTTAAGGAGATGATAAAGAAACAGTTTAAAAAATAAGGTTCTACTGCCAGTTTAGCGGGTAAATTAAAAATGTCGGAAGTCCGAAGACGGAAGTCAAAAGTTCTCCTGACAACTTCTTTTATCCTATGAAAGTGGTGCTTTTCTGGTCGATTGCTTTTCTTCAAATCGCTTCTCATCAGTAAAATTACATCTCAAATCATCATGTTCTTCCGTCTTCCGACTTCGGTCTTCTCGCCTTCCGATAGAAATTCCATTCAATTCGTGGTAGAACCAAAAATAAAGCCATCAGCTTTTGAAAAGTGTTGCGGACAGGATTAGTAATTCTTTGTGACCTGGTGGCTGTTTTTTAGCCACGAAGGCACTAAGGCACTAAGAAAACACAAAGTGTAACACGCAATTTATGCATACAGTCAAGCTGATATTCCTCTGCTTTTCTTTATTAACTCTGCGGTCCTCTGCGAAAAATTCTGCAGTTCTCTGCGTCTAAATCTAACTGCTTAGGTATCGAAAAGCCTTGTAGTCTGATTTAGTGACTCTTAGTGTCTTTGAGACTTAGTGGCTGTTTTTTTTTTCGCCACAAAGGCACTAAATCACTAAGGAACACAAAGTTTTAACGCTACTTTTAAAACTGCCGATAGGATTTTCATCTTATAACCTAACTCTGCGGTCCTCTGCGAAAAACTCTGCGGTACTATGCGTTTAATTTTTTTGGTTCTGTTTAAGGAAAATGTGGAAAATCATTTGTGCTTAGGCTCAGTGCTCAGAGAGTATAATGTAGACAAGCTACAGAATTGATAAATACACATAAAGGATACTAAGCACATAGCACTATGCACTATATAACAGAATCAATTCCTGCTACAGTATTCTAAAACAGAACCATTTTTTTCAACTCTGCGTTTCTGTGTTAAAAGCTTTCATAACGCTTACAGCCTGATCCCTGAACTGCAAACTGTTTTCAACAACTGTTGATTATTTCTGTATAACTTATGGCAATTCACGCATTTTTACCTGCAATAATCCGTTAATTTTACTGCTGAAAAAAGGCAGCCCGGATGAAGATTATCACATACAATGTAAATGGAATAAGAGCTGCCATCAGCAAAGGTTTTCTCGATTGGCTTCAGTCTGCTGACCCTGACGTGGTTTGCCTTCAGGAAATAAAAGCCCAGCACGACCAGATTCCTATTTTTGAATTCGAAGCCCTCGGATACCATACCTTTTGGTATCCTGCCCAGAAAAAAGGCTATAGCGGCGTGGCCATTCTCTGCAAAACGGAGCCCGATAAAGTGGTTTATGGAATGGGAATCGAAAAATACGATTTCGAGGGCCGCTTTATTCGTGCCGATTTTGGTGACAAAAGCGTGATATCGGTCTACCATCCCTCAGGAACTACAGGCGAGGAGCGGCAGGCATTTAAAATGCAGTGGCTCGCCGATTTCCAGAATTATATTCACGAACTGAAACAAACACGTCCTAACCTGATTATCTCGGGCGATTATAACATCTGCCATAAACCTATAGATATTCACGATCCCATTCGTAATGCTACAAGCAGTGGCTTTCTTCCCGAAGAACGCGAATGGGTTACCGGTTTCCTGAACAGCGGTTTTATCGATTCGTTCAGGTATTTTGTGAAAGAACCACATCATTACACCTGGTGGAGCTACCGTGCAGGCGCACGCAGCCGAAACCTGGGCTGGCGCATCGATTATCACATGGTAAGCGATGAACTGGAACCGAATTTGAAACGGGCCGTTATCATGCCCCTGGCCGTACATTCCGATCATTGCCCTTCGCTGCTTGAAATTGATTTTTAATATAGAATCGCAACATCTAAAAACTTTAGCTTGTTTAATATGAATAATATAATGTTAAAGAAAGCAACCACACTGGTTCTTGTTCTTGCCCTTGCAGTAACTTTTACTTCATGCGTTTCGACAAAAAAATACAATGCACTTACTGCAAAATGCAATGACGAAAGTACCCGTCTCAATACTAAAGTCGATGAACTCGGTACCAAGGTCAATGAGCTAACGTCCGAAAACCAACGTTATAAGAAAGATCTCACACAGCTTAAAGCCGATACTTCAAGGCTGGGAAGCATGATGCGTGTGCTAACGGCCGATTACAACGAACTCGATCGTTCGCATGAGTTGCTGAAATCGCAGTTTTCGGCCAATTTCGAAGACTCCGAAAAAGTAATGGCTGAGTTAAAAGCTGCACAGGATAACCTGCTGGCACGCGAAGATCACCTCAAGGCGCTGCAGTCGGAACTGGATATAAAAGGGAAAAACCTGGCTGAACTGCAAGCCGCCATGCATAAGAAAGACTCCATCACCTCTGCCTTGCGCAAAGCCGTTGCTGATGCACTGATGGGTTTCGAGGGCAAAGGGCTTACCGTACATATGAAAGATGGTAAAGTATATGTTTCGCTCGAGGAAAAGTTGCTTTTCGGATCCGGTAAATGGGATGTAAGCAACGATGGCATAGCTGCCCTGAAAGACCTGGCAAAGGTGCTGGAGAAAAATCCTGATATTAATGTACTTATCGAAGGTCATACCGATAATGTTCCTTTAACAGGACAGAATCAGGTAAAGGACAACTGGGACCTGAGTGCAATGCGTGCCACTTCTATCGTAAAAATATTGCTGGCAAATGCCAGAATAAATCCGAAACGACTGGTTGCTTCAGGCCGTGGCGAGTTTTTGCCGGTTGAACCGAATACTTCGGCTGCAAATAAAGCGAAAAACAGGCGTACCGAAATTATCCTTTCTCCCAAACTCGATGAACTGATGCAGATCATCGGAACCAATTAACAGGATCAGGAAGTTATCTCAAAAAAGTATTCCCTTTGGCAATATAGGTTGACGGGATAACATTATAAGCCGGGGATTGTTGATATATCATCAATCCCTGGATTTGTGTAAAAAAGCAGGCAAGTGTAATACTCCGGAAAGAGATTTAATAAAAATGTATCAGGCTGTTGCCTGAAAAAATTTTGCACGGTTAAACCTAAACTGTGCATTTCGGGTAAAAAAAAACACGCATCTGAATTATTAATTGTATCGTATTGAAAAACAACATCATGGCAGCAGAAATCACAGCAAAGCTAATTCTTGAAGATGGTACCGTGTTTACAGGCAAATCCTTTGGGTATGAAGGATCCGTGTCAGGGGAGGTGGTTTTCAATACGTCCATGACCGGCTATCCTGAAAGTCTGACCGACCCATCGTATGCAGGTCAGATTCTGGTGGCTACCTATCCGCTTATCGGCAACTATGGCGTACCCGAAGCCGTTATGGAAAATGGCCTTCCCGACTATTTTGAGTCCGACCGCATACAGGTTACGGCGCTTATCGTTTCGGACTATTCGGAGCAATACAGCCACTGGAGCGCAAAGCAAAGTCTGGGGAACTGGCTGGGCACGCATCATATCCCGGCATTGTATGGTATCGATACCCGTGAACTGACAAAGACCATCCGTGAAAAAGGTGCTATGCCGGGCAAGATAGTCTTTGGGAATAACGATCCCGGATTTCATGATCCCAACCAGGAAAACCTGGTGGCTAATGTGAGCACCAACAAGGTTATCACCTATGGAAATGGGAAAACCCGCATACTGCTGGTGGATTGCGGCGTGAAATACAACATCATCCGTCATTTTCTCAAACGCGATACCACGGTGATACGTGTTCCCTGGGATTATGATTACTCTAATGAGAATTATGATGGGTTGTTTATCTCCAACGGTCCGGGGAACCCTAAAATGTGCGGAGCTACTATCAGCCACCTGGCAGATTCGCTTAAGCAGGATATTCCCATATTTGGAATCTGCCTGGGAAACCAGCTGCTGGCACTGGCATCGGGAGCCGATACCTATAAGCTGAAATATGGCCATCGCAGCCACAACCAGCCTGTGCTGCAATGCGGTACCAACAAGGCATTCGTTACTTCACAGAATCATGGATTTGCCATCGACACCGATTCGCTTTCCGACCAGTGGGAACCGTTTTTCGTTAACCTTAACGACGGCACCAACGAAGGCATCAGGCATAAAACCCGGCCTGTTTTCTCCGTTCAGTTCCACCCCGAAGCCTCCAGCGGCCCAACCGACAGCGAATATTTATTCGACGATTTCCTTAAGATTGTGCGAGCTAAGGTTTAACCACGGAGGCACGGAGAACACAGAAGTACATGGAGAGAAATTTGTTGAAAATTTATTCGTAAAACACGCTTGCTAATATCAATTCAGACTTTAAAATTTTGAATTTGAATAAAGTGCACATTTGAATCCAAAAAGTAAATAAAAGCTCATGATAATCACCCAACAATTGATACAAGATCTTTCGTTTAAAATAATAGGAAGTGCCATTGAGGTTCATAAACAATTGGGGCCAGGTCTTTTAGAGACGGTTTATGAGGATTGTCTCGTTTATGAACTCGAAGCCAGGGGGCTGAAAGTCAGGTCGCAGATTCAGATTCCTGTCGTATACAAAGGAAAAAGCTTGGGAAGTCCCCTCAAATTGGATTTATTGGTCGAGGATCTGATAATAGTTGAAATAAAAGCAGTTGAAAATATGATCCCATTATATGAGGCACAGTTGTTATCATATCTGAAACTTGCCAATAAAGTAAAAGGACTTTTGATTAACTTTCATTGCTCAACAATCAGAAGTCAGTTAATATCATTGGTAACTGCTGAATATGCGCGGCTTCCGGTGGAATAGAAATCATGGTGTCGGTTGAAGCGCGGATATTGTTTTTGTTGGTGTTTTTCACTTCAGCTGTCTTATATAATAAAATCTCTGTGCTGCTCTGTTTTCTCCGATCCTCCGTGGTAAAAAAAAAACTTATAAATTGTAATAATTATAACATGAAGAAAGTACTTGTCCTCGGTTCAGGAGCCCTGAAAATCGGCGAAGCCGGCGAGTTTGATTACAGCGGATCACAAGCATTAAAAGCCCTGCGCGAAGAAGGTATATATACTATCCTTATCAATCCCAATATTGCAACAGTTCAGACATCTGAAGGCGTTGCCGATAAAATCTATTTTCTGCCGGTCACAACATTCTTTATCGAAAAAGTAATCGAAAAAGAAAGACCCGAAGGAATCCTTCTGTCATTCGGCGGACAAACAGCGCTGAACTGCGGTATTGAACTTTTTAAATCAGGAATACTCGAAAAATACAACCTCAAAGTCCTGGGCACACCGGTTCAATCTATCATCGATACCGAGGATCGTGAGATTTTTGCCGATAACCTGCGCAAAATAAATATCAAAACCCCGAAAAGTATTGCTGTTACAACCATCGACGATGCCCTGAAAGCATCCGAAACACTCGGGTTTCCCATTATCGTAAGGGCCGCTTTTACTTTAGGAGGACAGGGTTCCGGATTTTGCTATAACCGCGACGAATTGCAGAAACTGGCAGGCAATGCCTTTTCCTATTCCTCGCAGATCCTGGTCGAAGAATCTCTCAAAGGCTGGAAAGAAGTGGAGTATGAAGTGGTCCGCGACTGTTACGACAACTGCATCACCGTATGCAACATGGAGAACTTCGATCCGTTGGGCATTCATACCGGCGAAAGTATTGTGGTGGCTCCATCACAAACGCTTACCAACCGCGAATATCACAAACTTCGCAGCCTCTCAATCGAAATTGTTCGCAACGTGGGCATTGTCGGCGAATGCAATGTACAATATGCACTCGATCCCGACTCCGAAGATTACAGGGTTATCGAAGTCAAC
>CAIJPI010000223.1 GCA_903822525.1 uncultured Bacteroidales bacterium
AAAGAAAAAAGTGACAGAAGTAATTTATTGCGATAGAAACAGATACATTTCCGACAAGGAATTTATTTGTTTTATTACGTTCCTTTCTATAATTTTGACCTTTAATTGAAGGGCATTGGTTTATACATTATCGAAAAACCAGGTCATTCATAGAAGGCAGCCAAAGGCGGGAAGAATATTGCGAAGTCATCGTTTTGTTTAACCGTTTAAAAGCCTATTGCGGAAGTAGCTCAGTTGGTAGAGCATCAGCTTCCCAAGCTGAGGGTCGCGAGTTCGAATCTCGTTTTCCGCTCTTGAAAATCAGTTAATTGCAGTATTTTGCGATTAACTGATTTTTTTTATTCCATTTTACTAAGTACATGACAAAAATCGACAACATTCTCTAAATTTCTCTAAATCATTACCGAACAATACATTAGCAAGAAATGTCAGGCCATATTTAAAAAGGCTCTTTGCTTTTCTGCCATGCGTTTTAATTTTGATAGGGCATATTTCATTCAAGTAAATACGCACTTTGTATGCCCAAACAAATGCTACAAATACAAGAGCGAAGAGTTTGCTGATCCATTCTATTTCGGTCAAATGTGTATCTTCAATATTGACCCCACTTGACTTTATAGCCTTAAAAGCAGTTTCAATTTGCCATCGTTCTTTGTATACTGATTGTGCCTGTTCAGGTTTGTTAAAGGAAACAATAATCTGAAATTCAGGAACACCTTTCTTATTTTTGACTTTCGAAGCCGATAGATAACAGAGTTGACCATTGACATAAACAATCCCGCTGTAGAAAGCATATTGATTGATCCTTAAATTGCTGAATAATCAGGAAGCTTTCACCCGATGTCCGTTACTTGGTATAACCACCCAGAAATTATCACGAATGCGAATATGATACCGAATTCGATTCGCATTTAGATAACCCAGCCAATGATCGCCAATAAACTCTCTGTCTGCCAGCAGGCAATCTATACTATCTTTGCCAAACAAAACTATGTAGCGGTTTATCAGTTCAATGCGTTCGTTTGTAGATGAATTACCAAATTTGGGCATCATCGTAAACAGGATCGGGAACACGACACCTTGGTAAACAATAGCTACAACCAGAACATTGATATTTGCTGAACCAAACTTCCAGTTCGTTCTATCCATCGCCAGACGATAGGGTGGTTTGTGCGGAAGTAATGCAAAAATCAAACGAGCTATCAGATTGGTATCTAACAGATATTCTGACATAAAGTGTTGAATTCGGCGAAGTGATGAGTCTACTTTCACTTCGTTCTCAAAACTGCAAGCCAACTTCTCAAAACAGACTGTCTGTACTTTGCAAAGAGCCATAATAAATAAGCCAAAGAACTTTATTCGGGCTACATTCATATTTTCTCCGAAAATTTCTGATAAAGTTGAAAGTAAAATAGTATTTTTACTCTCATTACTGGTGTTCATGTATCTTGGTGCCATACCTGCTAGTATTTCATTCAAGATACTGAATATCAGTATATTAAATCATTTTATCAAGCTATAGTTACTACCAAGTTATTAACACATATTGTTGATTATCAATTATTTGTAATTTTTGTCATGTACCAAGTTTATTTATCTTTACCGATACTCCTTTTACCATAAACTGAATCACAATATGAAAAAGCAAGATAACGCTCCGACTATTTCGTCTCTCCTACGCCAAAAAGCTGAACAGGTAGTTGAAAAAAAAACAGTGAATGCTTCTTCACATTTTCCTAAAACCGATGTTCTGAAACTTTTGCATGAACTTGAAGTGCACCAGATTGAGCTGCAAATGCAGAATAATGAGCTTACTGCGGCAAAAGAACAGGCGGAAATCGCTGCTGTAAAGTATTCGCGGTTATATGATCTTGCTCCGACAGGGTATCTCACTTTGTCTGAAACAGGTAACATATTGGATATAAACATGAGTGCATCGCAAACCCTCGGCTTAGCGTATCCGGATTTAATAAACAATACATTTAGATTTTTTGTTTCCGACGATTCAAAATCAATCTTCAATAAGTTTCTGAATTCAATATTTAGCAGCAAAAAGGAAGAAAACTGTGAGGCGATTCTAGCAGTTCAGCATAAATTACCAATATATGTTCATCTTACCGGAATCTGTTCAGGAAGCGGTGACCAATGCCTTGTAATCATGGTTGATATTTCTGAACGCAGAAAGGCTGAGGACACATTAAAGAAGAGTAATGAAAGGAATCGTTCAATTATTTTACAGACAGCCATGGACGGTTTTTGGCTCATTGATACGCAAGGGCAACTGCTTGAAGTGAACGAAACTTATTGCCGGATGAGCGGCTACAGCGAAGAGGATCTTTTGAAAATGAGCATTTCGGACCTGGAAGCTAATGAGTCAGTTGAAGTCACCGGAACACATATTAAGAATACTATTTTATTGGGTGAATACCGCTTTGAAACACGTCACCGTCGGAAGGATGGGAGCATTTTTGATGTCGAAATCAGTGTACAGCATCAACTCAACGAAGGAGGACGAATGGTCGCTTTTCTGCATGATATCACTGAATATAAACTCAGAGATGCAGCTTTAAGAGAGAGTGAACAGAAATTTCGGACATATATTAATAATGCTCCTCTTGGAATATTTGTAACAAACGAAAGGGGAGAATATCTTGATGTAAATCCAGCTGCCTGTCAGATAACCGGATTCAGCATGGTTGAACTCCTTACCATGAAAATAGTGGATCTTATACCGGAGAATTCATTGGAATATGCTGGCAATCACTTCAAAAAGGTTCTGACGGAAGGTTTTGCAACCGGCGAACTTACTTTTTTGCGAAAAGACAGGCTCATCCGATCTTGGTCAGTAGATGCAGTAAAGCTATCAGATCAAAGATTCCTTGCTTTTGTTATCGATATCACTGATCGTAAAAAAGCAGACGCAGAACTTAAACAATTAAATGAGGAGCTTGAAGACCGCGTAAAGGAACGAACGGCAGAATTGTCAATGATAAATGCTTCGTTACAACAAACCGAAGAAAAATACCGTACAGTTGCTGATTATACCTACGATTGGGAATACTGGATCGCTCCTGACGGTACAATTCAATTTATGTCGCCGTCAGTAGAAAGAATTACAGGCTATACAATTGACGAATTTAAAGCTGACCCGCAGATGCGTAATCGCATTATACTTAAAGATGATCAAATACTTTGGGAAAAGCATATAAAGGCACCCATTAAACTTCTTGATAATGAAAAAAATGATAATTTTGAATTCAGAATTGTTACAAAAAACGGAGAAATTCGTTGGATTGATCATACCTGCAGGAAAATATACAGTAATGGAAAATACCTGGGGCTGAGAGTATCGAACCGTGATATTACTGAGAAAGTTAAAGCCGAAAATGAACTGTTAAATATAACCGTTAAAGTTGAAGATCTTGAACGAAATCGCATTTCACGCGAATTACACGATGGACTGGGCCCACTGCTTTCTACTATTAAATTGTATTTCCAGTGGCTGGCAGAAACCAATGATCCCCAAAAAATGAAAATTATTACCGAAAAAGGAAACCAAAGCATCGACAGGGCAATGCGGACTACCAGGGAAGTATCGCATGGCTTAAGCTCACATGTACTTACCCAATATGGGTATGTCGGGGCAGTATTCGGCTTTACCCAATCCATAAATGATACTCGAAAATTAAATATCAGCTTTAATCCCAACTCAAACGAAAGATTCAATAATTTGCTGGAAATTACCCTTTACCGGATTACAACAGAACTCATCAACAATACGCTGAATTATGCCATGGCGACTCACGTAGAAATAGATTTTGACTACTATAAAGATAAAAATATGATTAGCTTTTCGTATACGGATAACGGAATCGGATTTGATGCGGCAGATATTGAAAAGTCCGGCAAAGGCATTGGTTTAATGAATATCAGGCAACGGATTAAGTTATTACAGGGAGGTATGAATATTGAAACCGGAATTGGAAAAGGGTTTAAAGTTCATATTGAATTACCCGTTATCAATCCTGTAGATTTTACTTAGAGATGGGTAAACCCACTTATGCAAAAAAGACCCGAGCCCCAAGACCCAAATCACAAGAGCTAAGACCTCATTTACAACCCCGCTTGGAATATGGAACTTTGTCCGCCTGAGGCGGATGAGACTTAATGAATGCAAAAATTTATCCCGTTTTCAGTATAATTTATATAAAATAACCGACAATAAGTATGCACTCCAAAACCAGAATAATCATCGTCGACGACCATTCCTTATTCCGTGAGGGAATGAAACTCCTTATTGAAATGGAAGGAATGGGCCATGTAATTGCTGAGGCTGAAAACGGCCAGGCATTTCTTGATATACTTCCTGGCCTTGCACCGGATTTGGTGTTAATGGATATTGAAATGCCAGTTATGGGCGGATTGGAAGCAACCAGGGAAGCTATAGCCATGCATCCCGGATTAAAAATTCTGGTACTCACTATGCTCGGCGAAAAGGACAACTATACCACTATGATTAATGCCGGGGCTATGGGTTTTGTACTTAAAACTGCCGGGAAAAATGAACTTCAAAAGGCCATTAAAACAATGGCAGGAGGCGAGAGCTATTTCTCGAATGAGTTATTACGGCAGATTATTGCAAATTCAGGTAAACAGCAGTTAAGTCCTGACATTTCAGGAAGTATTGACATCAAATTTACCGACAGAGAGTTTGAAATATTGAAATATTTTTGCCAGGGTTTAACCGCCACCGAAATTGCCGGTAAAGTATTCAGAAGTGTAAAAACAATTGAGGCACATCGTTCGATGCTGTTGGAAAAAACTCATTCGAAAAATACGATCAATCTGGTACTTTTTGCTATTAAAAACAAATTGGTTGAAATTTAGAAATTTTTTACAATTACTTGTCGTTGCAATAAAATAATAAGAATTAATCTTTTCTTTTTTTGAGATACCTGCTTGCCTGCCCGTTCTGCGCAGGTTAACACCAGGCAGGCTTCGCTTAGTGAAGAGTTCAAAATAACTTCCCCAATTCATTTCAGGCTGATAATGATCTATTCCCTACGGGACTTTTTCAAATTGCCATCGCATTGTATACCAATATATTGTTCCTGACGGGTCAGCCCCAGCGGGACTGTAAATTGGTAGAATGAAAAGTAATCCTCTAAGCCAAAGTCGCATTTGGACGAAAAAAATAATAGCGTTTCAAAGGATACAGGAAAAATTAGCCAATCAATACTAATTATAAATCAATAATCCTGACATCAAAAAGCAGGGTTAATCTTTAGTTCAATAGTTAATGAAACTGGAGTTTTTAGAATTAGGGTATGAAATTTAAATCCTCACATGTTTTATTAGGGTTTATGCTATGATTTGTAGAGTTTACACCATTGATACTTTGAACTTCCTGGCATATAATTGCACTTTTTTTCTGGTCTTTTTAAAAACCATTCTTTAGCTTGTAGTAAAGCAATTTTCGCTCAGAATACTTATCAATACTATAGATAGTTGATTATCTGGAGTATATACAAATCCGTGTATCGTAAATGGTATTGATTTGAATGGTACTGTATCCTCGAATTTTGGTATGATATCGAAAAATATTTAATGAAAAAAAAAGCCAAAATCATCATAGTCGACGACTATCCATTGTTCCGCGAAGGGATTAAACTCCTTATCGAAATGGAAGGGATTGGCGAAGTGATTGCCGAGGCTGAGAATGGCCAGGTTTTTCTTGATTTGTTGACTGAACATACACCGGATTTGGTAATAATGGATATTGAAATGCCCGTAATGAACGGAATAGAGGCTACAATAAAAGCAAAAGCGATCAGGCCTGATTTAAAAATTCTAACACTTACCATATCTAACGAAAAAGAGAACTATTTGTCCATGATAAAAGCCGGGGCAATGGGTTATGTACTAAAGACTTCAGGAAAACATGAATTTGAAGAAGCAATAAAAGCAGTTATCGCCGGAAATAGCTATTTCTCTCCTGAATTATACCTGCAGTTTAGTATTTCAGATACATAAGAGTTATATCCTAATCATGCAGAGAATGGAGTTTTGTGAAAAGACAGTAAAATTTCATACAAAAGCTTTGCTAATACCGATGTTGCCTGAAAACTCCCAAGATACACAAAGCCACTAGAGTCTTTAAGCAAAAACTGCTGGAAATCATCACTAAAAGAAAATAGTTATTAATGCCACTGTCAGCAATAGCACTTATCAAGGGATAAAAATTCAGCAATAAAAGATCCAGGTCATAAGTCTTAAGTTTCAAATTTCAAGAAACCAGAAATGTATTGCAATCCCTTCCTGGAATTTTGAGCTTGTCTGCCCGCTGCAGGCGGGGAATTTGAAATTGGGAACTTCAAAAATGCGACAATTTGCCCCGTTATATTCTAAAAAAAAATGTTCTGTTTAAGGAAAATGTGGAAAATCATTTGTGCTTAGTGCTCAGTGCTCAGAGAGTATAATGCAGACAAGCTACAGGATTGATAAATACAATAAATGATGCTTAGCACATAGCACTATGCACAATGCACTATATAACAGAATTAATTCCTGCTACAATATTCTAAAACAGAACCATTCTTTATTACCCAATGATTACCAACAAACTAAAATGATATACTTAGACTGTTTCTAAATAACTTTTCCTATTTTTGTAAAAATTTTGCCCGTTATTTTCCGGGAATACTTGTACGAACTCGTAATAATCCATGCATGAACCCGCTATAGTTGACTGAATACCATCCGGAAATGATATCATGTTTCATCATGAAATAACTCATTTTATCTGGTGAAAAAACTGAAATACATGAAAAAAATCGAGCAAACTTCCTTTGCAAAACTTCGCCAACTGGCTGAAGAGCAACTGAAAAATAAGCCCGCCCAGGCAAATCAGCATTATTCGGAAACTGAAATACTTAAACTGGTACACGAACTGGAAGTACACCGGATAGAAATGGAATTGCAGAACGAAGCACTTGTATTGCAGAACAAAGAACTTGAACTGGCAAAGTCAGCCCAGCAGCTTTCGAATGAGAAATATATTGAATTATACGATTTTGCACCCTCAGGTTATGTTTCACTTTCCAAAGCAGGTGAAATCCAAAAACTTAACCATGCCGCTGCACGCATACTCGGCAAAGAACGTTCGCATTTAATAAGCAACCACTTCGCTTTTTTTGTTTCGGAAGCATCACGACACGACTTTAATATATTCATACAGCAGGTATTTGCAGCAACAGGCAAGCAAAGCTGTGAACTTGAGCTTACAAGCCAGAGCAATAAGCCCGTTTATATACATATAGAAGGTGTAAACTCCGAAAGTGAGGAGCAATGCCTGGTTACCATTGCCGATATTACCACCCTGAAACAGGCGGAACAGCTACTACTGCTTCAGAGCGAAGATAAGTATTCCAAAGTTTTCCAGATATCTCCTTTCGCCATCTCAATCACACGCCAGGAAGATGGAAAGTTTATTGAGATCAATGATGCCTTTACAAGAATTACCGGTTATACCAGGGAAGAAGCCTTTGAAAATTCTTCTATTGGCCTGAGGCTATGGGTTAATCCTGAAGACCGGCAGTACGTGGTATCCGAACTCAAGCGCGGCCGTAAGGTAAACAACATGGAGTTCCAGTTTATTACAAAGGATGGTAATAATCGAACCGGACTGCTCTCGGCCCAGCTGATCACCCTTGATCAGAAACCGCATATACTTTCGAGTATCAGCAATATTACCGAAAGCAAGCGCGTTGAAAATGCTTTGCGTAAAAGCGACTCAATGTACAGGGCTATTTTACATGCCTCCCCCGACAGTATAACTATTACGGATATGGAGGGAAAGGTCCTTATGGCTTCCGCCAGAGCCCTTTCTTCGTTCGGATACAAGAATGAAGATGAGGTATTCGGGCGTAATGTCGTCGATTTTATTATTCCGGAACATAGGGAACGCGCACTCAGCAATGTTGCCCTCATGTTACAGAACAATTCCACCGGACCAGGCGAATACCTGGGTCAGCGTGCCGATGGCACCCAATTTTACATGGAATCAAAAGGCCATGTTGTAGAGGACGCTGACGGCATACCCTTCAGTATGGTGTTTGTTTTCCGCGATATCAGCGAACGTAAGCAGAATGAACTGAAACTATTACAGGCCATCGAGGATGCTGAACAAAGCGAACGAAAATTTCAGTCTATTATACAATCGCAGGCGGAAGGAATCGGCATTGTTGATTTGAACGAAGTTTTCGAATTTGTCAATCATGCTGCGGAGCAAATATTTGATACCGAAATAGGCGGACTTATAGGGACTTCATTATTTGAATTTTTAAATCCTGACGAAATTGAAAAGCTAAATCAGCAGAGCAGGAACAGGCAGGATGGCACTTCGGATATCTATGATCTCCAGATAGTTACCCGAAAGGGAAATCTGAAATATATTCACGTAAGCGCAACGCCTAAAAAAGATGATAATGGCAAACACCTGGGAACCTATGGTGTTTTTAGCGATATTACAGAGCACAAGCTGGCTCAGGATGCGCTGAAGGCTAAAACCACTCTTCTTACAAACCTGATCATCAATATGCAGGATGGCATTCTACTGGAAGATTCGAACCGGAAGATTTTACTGACAAACCAGCTTTTCTGCAATATGTTTGGAATCCCGGCACCACCCGAATCACTTATCGGGGCCGATTGCACTGACTCAGCCGAGCAAAGCAAAGTATTTTTCAAAAACCCTGACAAGTTTATATCGGATATCAATATTATACTGGCTGAACAGAAAACTGTTTTAAATGATATTCTCGAATTGGTGGATGGGCGCTTTTTCGAAAGAGATTATATTCCAACCTTCGTGGCAGAAATATACGATGGTCATTTATGGAAATACCGCGATATAACCCGGCGCAAACAGGATGAGATAGCATTGCAGAAAAGCGAAGAGAAATATTATGCCATTTTTCAGGGCAATCCCAATGGTATATTGATTGCTGACGAGGAACACAAAATGATCCTTACCGCAAATACCGCTCAATGCCAGATGCTTGGATATACTTTGGATGAACTGTCCACCATGTCGATTGCAGATATTCATCCTGCAGAAACCTTGCAGCAAACCCTTGCCGATTTTGAAAAAATAGCTAAAGGAGAGAAGACTACTTCCGAAAACATTCAATGTCGCAAAAAGAATGGAGACATTGTGTATGCTGATATAAATGCAAGTATGGTATCCATCAATGACCGGATATATTTAGTTGGCTTCTTTAAGGATATAACTGAACGCAGGAAATCCCAGGAATCACTGATACGGTTATCCCAGGCCGTTGAACAGAGCCCTGTAATTACATATATAACCAACACGAAAGGGATTATTGAATATGCCAATCCCAAAGCCTTCGAAGTATCCGGATATTCCTCTGAAGAGCTGATTGGCCATAATCCGAATATATTCAGTTCGGGCAGTAAATCAGCCGATGAGTATAAAAATCTCTGGCAAACCATCAGTTCCGGCAAAGAGTGGAAAGGCGAGTTCCTTAATAAAAAGAAGAACGGGGAATTATACTGGGTAACAGCATCCATTTCGCCTGTAATGGATCCAGATGGGAAAATAATTCATTATCTTGCCGTAGAAGAGGATATTACAGATCGTAAAAGGGCCGAGAAGGAAATTATCGATCTGAATTGGAGCCTTGAGATCAAAATTACTGAAAGAACCACACAATTGGCTGATACCAATTCAGCTCTTATGGCTGAGATTGAAGAGCGTAAACGTGCGGAAGAAGAACTGGAAGTGAGCAAGGAAAAATACCGTGGTTTATCTGAAGCATCATTCGATTCTATATTTATTTCCGAAAAAGGAAAATGTATTGAACAGAACCTGGCTGCTGAGCAGATGTTTGGCTATACCAATGAGGAAGCGCTCACACGATACGGAACAGATTGGATTGTGCCCGAAGACAGGGGAAAAGTAATGGAAAGCATGCTTTCGGGCTATACCGGAGATTATGAAGCAACGGCATTACGAAAGGATGGCACCACCTTCCCCTGTATTTTACGGGGACGAATGATGTATTACAAAGGGCGGGATGTACGGGTTACATCCTTAACCGATATCACCAAGCGCAAACAGGCCGAAGAAGAAGTGAAACAAGTTTCCACCCGCCTGGAATTGGCTACTGTTACAAGTGGCATGGGCGTTTGGGATTTTGATATACAGAACAATATTCTGGTGTGGGACAATCAGATGTTTGCCTTGTATGGGTTGCAAACAGGAGGCTCCAACAGTGCAAATACTATTTTACAGCTTGCTGACTGGCAGGCATTTCTTCATGCCGACGACCGTGCGCGTGTAGAAGCAGAATCAAATTTGGCTATCTCAGGTGAAAAGAAATTTGATACCGAATACAGGATAGTATGGCCCAACGGTGCAATTCGTAATTTAAAAGCCCTTGCCACGGTTCAGCTTGATGATTCAGGCAATGTAACTCACCTTATCGGGACGAATATAGATATTACCGAACGTAAAAAATCCGAGACTTTTGAGCATGAGCTTCTGCAGTTGTCGATTCAGCTTACAAGTATTCATGGTTCCGAAATATCAGCTGCCATCAACCTGGCGATAAAAAGAGTCGGGAGCTTTTTAGCTGCCGACAGGGCATATATTTTTGAATTTAATCAAAGCAGAAGTACAGTTTCCAATACATACGAATGGTGTGCCGAAGGTATCAATCCTGAAATCGGTAACCTTCAGAATATCCTTGCCAATGCATCATCGCAGATGATAGCACCGCTTCTCAGGCATGAAAACATTATAATACCATCGGTTAAAGCATTACCTGATGAACGGGAGGAAGATCGCAATTCCCTGGAAATGCAAGGAATACAATCCTTAATTGTTATACCTATACTGCATGAAAACTCTTTGTTCGGGTTTGTCGGCTTAGACTCTGTGATGCGTGAACGGGAATTTGATGTTACAGAGGTAACCATGCTGAGGGTATGGAGCACCATGCTAGCGGGTTTACTCAACACAAAAAAAACTGAAGAATTTGTTGAACAAACACGGCGAAATTATGAAACCTTCTTCAACACCATCGATGACTTTCTTTTTGTCACCGACCTCGAGAAGAACATAATACATGTAAACAATACTGTTTCGCAGCGGCTTGGATATCCAATACTTGACCTTATTGGAACGTCAGTTCTTTCAGTTCATCCGGAAGAAAACAGAGAGGAGGCCGCAAAAATCTGTACCGAAATACTGGCTGGAACGGCTGATATTTGCCAGGTTCCTTTAATAACTGCAAACGGGATCAGCATTCCGGTCGAAACCACAGTTAAATCCGGATTCTGGAATGGAGAACCGGTAATTTTCATTGTGAGCAAGGATGTAGCGAAAATTAAATTATCGGAAGAGAAGTTCTCGAAAGCGTTTCAGTCCAATTCGGCCATGATGGCAATCAGCGGGTATGAGGATGAGCGGTTTATTGAGGTAAACAACACATTCCTTACCACATTAGGATATTCGCTCAACGAAATAATAGGGAATACTAAAGCAGATTCCATTTTCGTTGATAAAGACTTACGAAGAACATTAATCGAAAATCTGAAGCAGCATATTCCGGTCAGGGAAGTAGAAATGGAGATACGAACTACATCAGGAAGTATCATAACAACCCTGTTTTCAGTCGAATATATTTATATCGCCAATGAGATCTGCTTAATAACCGTAATGGTTGATATTTCAGGGCGCAAGCAAGCGGAAGAAGAAATCCGTATGGCCAAGAATGAAGCTGAAAAAGCGAACCTGGCCAAGAGCGAATTCCTGTCGCGTATGAGCCACGAATTGCGTACGCCTATGAATTCCATTCTCGGTTTTGCCCAGTTAATGGAAATGGGCGAACTGATCCCTGCTCAGAAAAAAGGAGTGCATCACATAATAAAGAGCGGGAAACATCTGCTTAACCTGATTAATGAAGTGCTGGATATATCACGCATTGAAGCAGGACAGCTTTCGCTTTCGCTCGAACCTGTGCAACTGGCAAGCATCATAGGCGATACACTCGAAAGTGTACAACCCAATGCCGAAAAACAAAATCTGACGCTCGAACTAATCGATTCGCCTGTAAACCAGATGCATGTAAAAGCCGACAATCAGAGGCTGAAACAGGTTCTGCTTAATTTAATTAACAATGCCATTAAGTATAACCGTAATGGAGGATC
This sequence comes from uncultured Bacteroidales bacterium, assembly GCA_903822525.1. GTDB lineage: Bacteria > Bacteroidota > Bacteroidia > Bacteroidales > UBA4417 > UBA4417. The sequence goes on from CAIJPI010000223.1 coordinate 12,238, forward strand.
CGTTACTATAAAAACAGAATTGCGTGAATTGGAAGCACCTGAAATTTCCAGGATACGAATTTCGGTCACGGATACAGGAAAAGGAATAAAGCCTGAATATCTTGAAAAGCTATTCCTCCCATTCGAACGCATTGGCGCCGAGAAAACCGAAACAGAAGGCACGGGCCTTGGATTAACGGTGGTTAAAAAACTCATGGATGCCATGGGTGGGCAGTTTGGTGTAGTGAGCACTCCAGGCGAAGGAAGCACATTCTGGATAGAGCTGCAATTCACCCAAAGCCAGAAAAGCCTGAGTGGTTTACATGGAAATGCATTAAGCGGCGAAACAGCCCTGCCTGTAAAAACAGGGACTATTCTGTATATAGAAGATAATGTTTCGAATGCCGAACTGGTTAAAGACATCATAAGCGATCATCGCCCGGCCATACAACTGGTCTCCTCCATGTATGGTGTAACTGCAGTAAGTTTAGCTGCTGAATACAAGCCGGATCTGATCTTACTCGATCTCGACTTGCCCGATATACATGGCAGCAAGGTATTAGGCAACCTTCAGGCTGATAAAGCTACCAGTTCAATTCCGGTGGTAATTATTAGTGCCGATGCCATGCCAAAGCAAATAGAAAGACTCTTGCATGCAGGGGCCCGTAACTACCTGCCTAAACCATTAGATATCAAAGAATTCTTGTCAATGATTGATGAATGGGTTGGGAATAGGTAATAGTGCTGAGTGCCGGGTGCCGGGTGCCGGGTTATCAATGCCTGTAAACATTAAAAAACAACCAAACTCATTTATCAGATACTACCCTCAACCATCAGAAGTAAAACAAAACCCATGACTGATACAACATTTAAGAATGCCAACATCCTTATAGTGGACGACACTGAGGCTAATATTGACATTCTTGCAGGATTGCTCGAAATACAAGGGTATACAAATATTAAAACCACCACCGATTCGCGGCAGGTTCTAAGCCTGTTTCATTCCTTTAAGCCTGATCTGATCCTGCTCGATATTATGATGCCTTACTTTACAGGTTATGAGGTAATGGAGCAGCTTAAATCGGTAATTCCAGCCGAAACGTATCTGCCTGTGCTTGTACTCACCGCCGATATTACAGTGGAAGCAAAGCAGACCGCACTCTCAGGCGGGGCAAACGATTTTTTAAACAAGCCTTTCGACCTGGTTGAGGTGGGATTAAGGATACAGAACCTACTGTTTGCACGTTATTTATTTCTTCAATCGCAGAACCAGAATCAGCTTTTGGAGGAAAAAGTAAAAGAACGGACACTTGCCCTCGAACTGACCAATCAGGAACTGATTGTTGCCAACGAGAAGTCAGAGGCCAGCAACCGCCTGAAAACGTCATTTATGAATAATATTTCGCACGAAGTCCGCACTCCTTTAAATGGCATACTTGGGTATGGATCACTGCTGGCTGAACCGGACCTTGAACCTGAAGACAGGCTTGAATACCTTTCGATGATGAAAGTTTCGAGTAACCGACTGATGAATACTATTTCTGATTATATGGATATATCCCTGATAGCATCGGGGAATATGGAAGTACATAACAAATCGGTAAACCTTACAAAAATTCTTGTTGAATTAAAAAATAAATTCCAGCCTCACTGTGAAGCGAAGAAACTCAGTTTTAACCTGGAGTTTCCGGATAATTATCAGGAAATCATCCTGAACACTGATCCTTCGATGTTGCGAAAAATCATCTCGCACTTAATTGACAATGCAATAAAGTTTACGACCCAGGGGTCCATCACCATAAGTTATACAATAAAGCCAGAAAGTATAGAGCTTTTTGTTAGCGATACTGGCATAGGTATTGAAAAGGAGGCCGAAGAGTTGATATTTAAAAGCTTTATGCAGGAGAATTCATCGAATACCCGGGGATATGAAGGAAGCGGACTTGGCTTATCTATTATTTCCGGGTTTTTAATGCTGATGGGTGGTAAAATTCACTTTAGATCAGTTAAAGGAGAAGGAAGCATATTTTACATTTCACTTCCTGTTGAACCCGGATTGTATGAGGAACTTAAAACCAACAAAGCCAGCTTTACTAAGCCGGAAACCGGTAAACCTGTGATTTTAATCGCAGAGGATGAAATACTGAACATGTTGTATATGGAAACCATTTTAAGAACAACAGCCTCAGTAATTATTAAAGCATCCAACGGATTTGAAGCTGTTGAACAATGCCGTAACCATCCTGAAATATCGGTAGTTTTAATGGACTTGAAGATGCCGGGGATGAATGGATTTGATGCAACAAGGGAAATCAAATCATTCCGCAAGGATGTCCTGATCATCGCCGTTACAGCTTTTGCCATGAACGAAGATAAAAAGAATGCCCTCGAAGCCGGCTGTGATGAATACCTGGCAAAACCTGCCAGTAAGTCGGATATAATCGGGATATTAAAAGAATACGGGTTTGCCGGCTAACACGCTATGCAATTGTCGGCCATGATGATTTGGTTTTATCAGCAAACTTATTGCTATCAATACAATACGGTTCAGCCCTGATTCCGGTTATTCTGAAATATAAGGAACGAGAATTCATTGGTGTTGTGATTCAATAGTGAATTTATTTTAGCGGAATATCAAAATATTTTTAGCCTAATTAGTAATACATAAGATTTCGGTTTTAACTTATCTTTGTCCGAGAAATAACAAACAGGTATATGGCACTTTCTACACAGGGAATGAAGATAGGAATACTTACTGCCGGAGGCGACTGCCCGGGAATCAATGCTGCTATTCGTGGTGTGGGTAAAACGGCAATTACAGAGTATGGGATGAAAGTAATCGGTATTTCTTCGGGGTTCCGCGGCCTGGTAGATAAAGAGTTTATCGAACTTGAGGAAGCTCAGCTTTCGGGCATGCTCACACTGGGAGGGACCATACTAGGCACTTCCCGCGACAAACCCTATAAAAACGATCCGGTTACAGGGGTGAATATGTCGAAAATTATTAAGAAAAATTATAAGGATATCGGTCTTGATGCCCTGGTTGTTATAGGCGGAAACGGAACCCAGAAAACCGCTGCCAAACTTGCTGCCGAAGGATTAAATATAATCGGCTTGCCTAAAACCATCGATAATGATGTTTATGGTACGGATGTAACTTTCGGTTTCGACACAGCTGTAAGTATTGCAACCGAAGCCATCGACCGTTTACATTCAACGGCTAACTCACATAAGCGTATTATGATTATTGAGCTTATGGGTCATCATGCCGGGTGGATATCATTATATTCGGGAGTTGCAGGTGGTGGCGATGTGATCCTGATCCCTGAAATTCCTTATGATATGGACATTGTAGCCCGGTATCTCGAAAAAAGGGCAAAAAATAAAAAGCAGTATTCTATTGTAGTTGTAGCCGAAGGAATTGAAAGGCCTAAAGGGATGTCGGCAGCATCGTTTGTTTCACAATCCATCAGGGAAAAAACCGGCCTCGAAACCCGCGAAACCATTCTCGGCTATGTTCAGCGCGGTGGCTCCCCTACTCCCATGGACCGCATACTGGCTACCCGGTATGGTGCACATGCCGTTGAACTTATTGCTGAAGGCAAATTCGGCCTTATGGTCTCGAAAGACGGAGATACTATTACTTCAGTGCCCCTCAGCCAGGTTGGAGGTAAGTTAAAACTCGTTCCGGCTGATCATCCGATCATTAAAAAGTCGAGAAAAATGGGGATCTGCTTTGGAGATAAAAAAATGTAAGGAGAGGGGTTAGGATTTAGGTAGGGGTTGGGGGTTAGGATTTAGGGGTTAGGGAGTCTAAGGGGATATTTCGTGCTCTGCACCCGGCACCCGCACCGGCACTCAGCACCCGGCACCCGGCACCCGGCACCCGGCACTATTCACTATTCACTATTCACTATTCACTATCTACTCAGCACATCCCATTACCCCATTCCAATCTCAACCCTAAAAATATCACCATCCGATGAGATCACTCCTTTTCACTTTTTGCCTTTTTTGCCTTGCTTTCCGGCTATCGGCACAGGATACTACTTTTCTGACGTATTACGAAAAATCAAACTTCCTTGGGACTCCGCGTTACGATGAAACCATTGATTTTTGCAAAAAACTGGATAAAGCCTCTCCCCTGCTGCAGTTTACCACATTTGGCAAGAGCCCGCAGGGACGCGCCCTTCCCCTGCTGATTGCCGACAGGAACGGGAATTTTACCCCGGAGGCTGTGCGTAAAAGCGGCAATGCGGTACTGCTCATTCAGGCTTGTATTCATGCAGGCGAAAGCGACGGTAAAGATGCCGGCCTCATGCTGCTGCGTGACCTGATTATCAATAAAAAGAATTTTCAGCTGTTGGATCATGTTACCATACTATTCATCCCCATCTTTAATACCGATGGCCACGAACGCTTTGGTCCCTATAACCGTATCAACCAGAACGGCCCTGAAGAGATGGGCTGGCGTACTACGGCTCAAAACCTGAACCTGAACCGCGACTTTATGAAGGCTGATGCACCCGAAATGCAGCAATGGCTAAAGCTCTACAAGCAGTGGCTTCCCGATTTTTTTGTCGACTGCCATGTTACAGATGGTGCCGATTTTCAATATACCATGACCTATGCTCTCGAAACCAATGGCAGCATGGAAAAGAACCTGACAGACTGGACACGAGACATTTGCGAGATATACCTGGTCGCTGAAATGAAAAAATCCGGTTTCCCGGTGTTCCCTTATGTGCAGTTCCGCAACTGGCACGATCCGCGTAGCGGCCTTACCGTAGGGGTTGCTCCACCTATGCTTTCGCAGGGGTATACGGCAGTACAGAACCGCCCGGGACTTCTGATTGAAACACATATGCTCAAACCCTACAAAGCCCGTGTAAGCAGCACCTATACTATGCTGACGCATGCACTCAGCTTACTAAACAGGGAGTATAAAACACTTCAAACACTGACTTCAAAAGCCGATGAGTATACTGCAGGTGAGCCATTCCGTAAAGAGCCTTTCCCTGTGAGTTTCTCCGAATCCTTTGCCGACAGCACCCAAATTGAATTTCTTGGTTTCGACTATACTATCGATACCAGCGACCTTACCGGAGGATTGTGGTTTAAATACAATAACCGGAAACCTGCTACCTGGCAATTAACCATTTTCCCTGATTGCAAAGCCGATAAATTCGTAAACCTCCCCGAGGCATACCTTATCCCGCCTCAGTGTGCTGCGGTAATCAGTGGATTGCAGCTGCACGGAGTTCAGATGACCCCTCTGCAACACGAAGTTACCTGCCAGGTAAAATCGAGCTGGTTCCGCAATGTGCGCTGGCAGCAACGATCGTACGAAGGGCATCATAAACTCAGCTGCGAACTTTCCGACACCCTCCAACTTCATACGTTCCCGGCGGGAACCATGGTGGTGGATATGAACCAGCGTACTGCACGTATCATTGCTCACTTGCTGGAGCCTGCATCGCCCGATTCGTATGCTGCATGGGGATTTTTCGATGCATTCCTCGAACAGAAAGAATATTCGGAGTCGTATGTAATGGAAACGATGGCCCGCAAAATGATACGCGAAAATCCGGCCCTGAAAGCAGAATTTGATCAGAAGAAATCCAGCGACAAGGCTTTTGCATCCGATCCCGATGCCATGCTGAATTGGTTCTACAGCAAGTCGCCTTACTGGGATAACCGTTTCGGCCTGTATCCGGTCGGTCGCATTATAAACAGGAGCGAACTGGAGAAAATTATGCATTGAAGGAATATTCCCCTCAAGGTGAAACTTTATTGAATCTTCTATTACTTCCGGAAATTAAATGACATGCAACTCCTCCTGATTTGGAAGAGCAGCTCTTAAGAATAAGGTTCTACTACGAATTTAATGGAAATGGTTTTAAATTGGCCCGAAGTCGGAAGACGGAAGTCCGATGCAGGTACTAACCCGAATTTACATACTATGAATTGAAAATAAGTTGCATACTGTTAATCTTCTTACAATGTGCTTCTTATTCTGAATAAAATAGTTTTCAGGAGATATTCTGACTTCCGACAACTTGATTTGACCCACTAAAATAACAGTAGAACCAAGAATAATACAGAAAGATATTACAGATTACTGAGATTGTCCTTTCGAACCCATTTTCAGCATTTTTCAATCTGACCAAAAGGACCGAACCTTATTACAATCCGGCAAAAAGTCCCGGCATGGTATCCCCCATCTCAAGTTTGAGAAGGATCTCTTTTCGCCATAAGCCACCGCCATAACCGGTGAGTTTCCCATTGCTGCCAATTACCCTGTGGCAGGGCACCACGATATTGATTTTATTCCTTCCATTGGCATTTCCTACTGCCCGTGTGTTGGTCTCACTGCCGGTCATACGGGCGAGTTCAAGGTAACTGATGGTTTTTCCGAAAGGAATAAGCTGCAGTTTTTCCCAGACTTTCAGCTGAAAATCTGTTCCCTCAGGATCGAGTTTCAGGTCAAACTGTTGGCGCTGTCCGCTGAAATATTCCTTCAGCTGCGTTACACATTCCTGCAGGCAGTCAGGAACTACTGCAGCATCACTGTCCCCACTCTGGAAAAGTATGGAACGAATGCCCTGATCCGTTCCGCTTATCTCGATGGTTCCGACAGGAGATTGAATATGTGTAACTGATAAGCTCATGTTAGTATATTTTTACTTTTTTCATTTTCGGTTTCCAGGTCAGGCTCAGTTAAACGTAAAATAGATATCCAGTATTTCAGGCCTGTTACCGGTCCGCACAGGTGGTCCCCATCCGCCATACCCGCTCGAAACGTAAAACTGTGAATTCCCTTTCTTTTTATACCCCCAACTTACCTCGTACATAGCCTCGGTTATATAATTGAACGGCCATAACTGCCCGTGGTGGGTATGTCCCGAAAGCTGAAAATCGACTCCTGCATCAACCACCTGCTGCAGGTTAAAAGGCTGATGATCCATCATGATTACAGGAAGAGTGTGATCGATACCATCGAGAATATAGCCCAGTCCTTTGCGCTCTGCAGCGCTGAACCGTTTCGAATCGCGGTCGTTGCGCCCGGCCAGGTAAAAACTTTCCTGTATTTTAACAGCGGTGTCCCTAAGCATCTTAACACCATGGTCTTCCAGGTATTTTACTGCGGCTTCGGCACCGCCTATATATTCGTGGTTGCCGGTAATGGCATATACACCCATGGGCGCCTTCAGTTTTACCAGCGACCGGCCCAAATCGCTATGAATTACAGGAGCAAGGTCTTCATCCACAATATCTCCGGCAAACAGAATCACATCAGCCTGGCAATCGTTCAGCATTTGTACGAGTTTGGCTGTGCGTCGCGGTCCAACCAGGGTCCCCATATGTATATCAGAAGCAGCCGCTACATGCAGTGTTTTAATTTGCCCGGCTTTCTTATCAATATGAATATCAAGCCGTTTTACCCTGGGATTTAAGGCATTAATATGACCGGCCAGTACAACTATACCGGTCAAACCGGTCACAGCCAGGAATAAATATTTTTTAACGGCAATATAATTAGTTGCAAGCACTGCCGGCTGCGGAAGGAAATACAGAATCAACCTGAACAGATCCAGAACGATAACAGCCATCAGCAGGTAAATCATCAGCGCCAGCCAGAAGGATCCAACAAAAGTAAAAAAACTGCTTACCGGCGAAATCCATATGCGTTCCACAAAACGCCCTATTACGTATGAAGCTGAAACAAAGAGAAATATCCAGGGATACCAGTTTCTGAAACCCATCCCTTCCGGCAACGCCTGCATGCCACGGATATAAATATAGTAGTTAATAAGGCTGTAGATCAACAATACTATACTGAAAAAGATGAGGAACTGATAAGATTTCATGGGGTATTGATACTTTAAAACTGTGAATATGCAGCAAATTAACGTTAAAAATTACTAATAAGAGATAACTGTTCACAGCTATATTTGTTCAACCCATATTAATTGCCGCGGAATTTGTAAATTTGCACCTTTCAATCAAACCTGGTGAATTTAATAATAGCGTAATAAATTGCTAATCAATATATTACAGCCTATTTCAATTGCATCTGGTTTTCACTTTAACTATATGATGCGGAAATTTTCTATTGCACTACTTTTCATCCTACTGTCAGCCGGCGCTTTAAGAGCACAGCAGGTTATTTATTCCCAGGCATTTGAAAACACAGCGAACCTGTTTCAGGACTATGTTCTCTCAAACCTGGATAAGGGTGATCCTGCCGGAGCAGATTTTGACACACTTAAAACCGTTCCCTGGTATGTTACTACTGCAGGAGCAGCAGGTAACCACGCAGCAGTAGGCACTTCAAATTATGATCCTGCCACGGCAGCCGACGATTGGTTTATCACCCCTGCCATCAGGGTTGGACAGTCGCCGAAAATTACCTGGAAAAGCCTGCAACTCACAGCAGGGACCACCGATACCTACCAGGTTTATATTTCAACCAGCGAGCAATCTGTTGCAGGCTGCCTTTTTAACGGCCCTGCTTCATCCTTCACTTCCGGTTCAGCAGCTTTTGTAAGCAATACACTCGATTTAACCAATACCCCGTTTGTAAACAATACTATTTTTATCGGCTTCAGGCTAAATACAACCTCGGGTGGCGACAAACTGGCTATAGATGATATTACAGTAACTGAACTTGCAACTCAGTTCAAAAGCCTCACTTTTACCGTTAACATGTCGAAATATATTGCCGACAGCCTGTTCAATCCATCAAAAGACACTGTGGATGTGGCCGGCACTTTCAATAATTTTGAAGGTACAAGAAATATTTTATCTGTTGTTCCTGGAACGGATTCATCGCAGTATTCCATAACTATCCCCGGCTTTCTGGATGCCGACCGTCTCGAATTCAAGTTCCGCATCAACAGCACCTGGAACGACTCAATCGTTGAATTTCCTTACGGTCAGCCTAACAGGGTCTGGAACATTGAACCAGGAAAATATACATATACCTGCTTTTACAACGACGAAATGGGAACTACTTTCGGCATTCCTGAAACTGAATTAATGAGCCACGTGAATATCTATCCTAACCCGGCTCAAACTAACGTTACTGTTGAAACCCCGGCAAACATAAGCAGAATGATACTGGTAAGCCTTACAGGCAGCAAAATTCTTACTACAGGTATTCAAAGCGGAAATGCTGTTAATATGGATGTAAGCTCCTTATCAGAAGGCGCTTATATACTGCTATTCTATACAAGCCAGGGATTTGCCGGAAGCAAAAAGCTGATTATAAATTAAATACAAGCTTACAAAAACCCATGAGTGAACAAATTAAACATGAATGTGGTATTGCCTTCATCAGGCTGCTAAAGCCTCTTGAATATTACTATACACGGTATGGTACCACACTTTATGGAATAAATAAGCTGCACCTGCTGATGGAAAAGCAGCATAACCGCGGACAGGACGGTGCAGGTGTAGCAACTATCAAGCTGAATGTAACTCCGGGCAACAGGTATATCGACAGGGTCAGGTCGAACGCGGCTGCACCCATCGACGATATTTTCAAACAGATATACAAGCCCTTTCAGGATATACTTCATACGGATCCGGAAAGATTAAACGATTCGGTTTGGCTTAAGAAAAAAGTTCCTTTCTTCGGCGAAGTGTTCATGGGGCATCTCCGTTACGGAACTTTCGGAATCAATAATATTGAGAACCTTCATCCTGTGGTTCGCTATAACAACTGGATGACGCGTAACCTGGTATTAGCCGGCAATTTCAACATGACCAATGTGGATGAGCTCTTTCAGCGACTTGTTGAGTTCGGGCAATATCCTGTTGAAACATCCGATACGGTTACCATCCTTGAAAAAATAGGCCACTTTCTCGACGAATCAAACGAACACCTCTACCATAAGTTTAAGAAAGAAGGCTATAATAAGCTTCAAAGCACTGAGCTGATAGCTAAAAATCTGAATATTCAGGAACTGCTTGCGCAATCGTCAGAAAACTGGGACGGCGGATATGCTATAGCCGGCATGTTCGGTCATGGCGATGCTTTTATACTGCGCGATCCCAACGGCATACGGCCCGCCTTCTGGTATAAGGACGATGAAATTGTGGTGGCAGCTTCCGAACGGCCTGTGATTCAGACTACCTTAAATGTTTCGTTCGATGATGTTCACGAAGTAAAACCGGGGCATGCCCTGATTGTGCGCCGCGATGGTGAAGTTGAAGAAGTTCAGATCAAGCCTGCAGCCCCAAGACGCTCCTGTTCGTTCGAACGTATATATTTCAGCCGCGGTACCGATAAAGAAATCTATAACGAGCGCAAACGCCTGGGAAGTGCTTTGACAAAAAGCATACTCGAAGAAGTAGGGCACGACCTGCAAAATACCGTATTCAGCTACATCCCGAATACTGCTGCTTCAGCTTACTATGGCATGGTTGAGGAACTGAACAACGTTTGCGACAGAATAAAATCCGATAAAATCCTGAAAGCAGGTTCAGCTGTCACTCGTGAGCAATTGCAGGAAATCTTCCTGCTGAAGCCCCGTATCGAAAAAGTAGCAGTTAAGGATATTAAGCTCCGTACATTTATTACACAGGACTCGCAGCGAAACGATTTGGTAGCCCATGTTTACGACGTTACTTATGGAACTGTTCGCCGTGGAATCGATAACCTGGTTGTTCTCGACGACTCCATTGTTCGCGGCACCACGCTGAAGCAGAGCATTATACGCATGCTCGACAGGCTTGGTCCTAAAAAAATTGTCATTGCCTCATCGGCGCCACAGATCCGTTACCCCGACTGTTATGGTATCGACATGGCTAAAATCACTGACTTTATAGCCTTTACCGCTACCATCGAACTGCTGAAAGATACGCATCAAAGCGATGTTCTGAATGAGGTTTACCGCAAATGCAAAGCTCAGGAAAAACTTCCTAAAGAGCAGATCGTAAACCATGTGAAGGACATTTATGCTCTTTTCTCGCCTCAGCAGATTTCGGCAAAAATAGCCCAGCTGGTTACACCAGCAGGTTGTAAAGCAGAGGTTGCTATAGTTTATCAGTCGATTGAAGACCTGCACCAGGCCATTCCTGAGCATACCGGCGACTGGTATTTTACAGGAAAGTATCCTACTCCCGGCGGAAATAAAGTGGTGAACAAATCCTTTATTAATTTTATCGAAGGGCGTAACGAAAGAGCGTATTAAAAATACAGACTCAACAGGGGAAAGTCTCAGAGGGAGCGTTTTTAAAACGGATGTGACCGGGCTTGAAACTCAGCCTGCCATCCAATTCCGTATCATTTTTTCACCCAGCGGGGTCAATATAGACTCAGGATGAAACTGTAATCCTGTAATATCCAAAGTCTTATGCCTGAGTGCCATAATCACGCCTTCATCATTGGTGGCGGTGACCTGCAGAACATCAGGAAAATGCTCAGGACTTACCACCCAGGAATGGTACCTTCCACCAAAAACTCTGTCGGGTAAATCATCAAAGACAGGATCAGGGCTGGTTACAAGAAGTTGTGTGGAAGTACCGTGGAATATTTCATCGGCTTGCACAAGCCGGGCACCGAAGGCTTCAGCAATAGCCTGGTGCCCCAGGCAAATGCCTAACATCTTTTTTATTCCGGCATACTGTTTTATAATTTCGTTCATTTGGCCTGCTTCGCCAGGCAAACCCGGTCCGGGTGAGAAAACAAGTGCATCGGCATCCTCAATAAGGTCGGGGGTTATTTCATCATTTTTCACGACATTTACGGATTCAGCCCCTGCTTTCAGCAATAACTGATGCAGGTTCCAGGTAAACGAATCGTAATTGTCGATCAGCAGTATTTTCATACGGTACGGCGAAAAAGCAAAAATAGCGATTACGTCCGGTTTATTGGTAATTTTACAGCCTCCTTTAAGATAGAAAGATGCGGATGCAGGCCGAAAAGGTTTTTGAACTTATGAATGCCTATGGCAGCAGGAAACAACCTTTCCTGTTTGGCATCGACTTTGGCGTAAGGCATGGCTTTTTCATGGAGCCGTCAGCAGCTGCCGGATTAAACGTTTATTTCCACCTCAATGGAATTGGCAACACCCTCCCTGAAGAATTCAGGAACACCCCCGTTAAACTGATAAAACACCCGGTCGAACGTGATGTTTATATACGGGCATTCGATATCGTACACCGTAACCTTGTTGCAGGCAATTCGTACCTGGCTAATCTCACCTTTCCCACGCCTATTGATCTTAACCTTTCCCTGCCCGAGATATTTGCCCGCAGCAATGCCCGCTACCGACTGCTTTTCGGCGATGAGTTTGTTGTTTTCTCTCCCGAAATATTTATACAGATCGCTGACAGGAGCATTCGCTCATTCCCCATGAAAGGCACCATTGACGCCTCGGTGCCGGATGCCGAAAATGTTATACTTAACGACAAAAAAGAAACAGCCGAACATAATACTATTGTTGACCTCATCAGGAATGATCTTAGCATGGTGGCAACGGATGTACAGGTCGACCGGTTCCGATACATTGAGAAAATAAGTACACACGAAAAAACGCTTCTACAGGTAAGTTCCGAGATTTCAGGTACCCTCCCGGAAGGCTATAATGCTGAGCTGGGGAATATTTTCCGCACATTGTTACCGGCAGGTTCCATTTCGGGAGCGCCAAAGAAAAAAACACTGGAGATTATCAGCGAAGCAGAAACCTATTCGCGGGGGTTTTATACCGGTGTTTTCGGGTATTTCGACGGATCAACACTCGACTCAGGCGTGATGATCCGCTTTATTAAAAAAGAAAACGGGAAATTACAGTTCTGCAGCGGTGGTGGCATAACCGTTAACAGCCAGCCTGATGCTGAATACAACGAATTAACTGATAAAGTGTATGTCCCTTTTATTTGAAACCATCAGGCTTGAGAATGGGGAACTGCAAAACCTGGAGTTTCACAATTCCCGCCTGAATAAAAGCAGGTCGGCTTTCTTCGGTTCAACTGATTTTATTGATCTGCGAAATGTAATCCAGATACCTAATGATATCGGGCAGGGCATATATAAAGTAAAGGTGATCTATAGCCAGGCCGCAGAAGAGGTAATATTTGCCCCCTATATTCCAGGGAAAATAGAATCCCTCAGGCTAGTTGCCGATGAGCAGATCGTGTATAGCAGCAAATTTACTGACAGGTCACAGCTCGACAAATTATTTCAGGAGCGCGGGCTTTATGATGATATCCTCATAGTGAAAGCGGGAAATATCACTGATACCAGTTTTTCCAATATTGTTTTTTACGACGGCAGCAGGTGGATTACCCCTGCTACTCCTTTACTGGAGGGAACTATGCGTAATTATCTTTTAACGAATAAACTTATCAGTGAGAAAACAATCAGGGTTCACGATCTGCATCACTTCCAGAAAGCACGCCTTATCAATGCCATGCTACCTTTAGCAACAGGTACAGATATAAGGATAGAAAAAATCAGCTTTTAGCGCAGGCTAGCTTTCAAAGCAAAAAAAAGCCGCTCGATACAGGGCGGCTTTTTGGTTAATTTTTGTCTTTATCAGCATTCTATTGCTGATGCAATCTCTGCAGCAAGTTGTTTCATTTCGTCGGCCGGAAACGAAAGTTTAGGGCGGCTGAAATTCATATCGTCCATGGTATTGAGCGGTACCAGGTGAATATGGGCATGGGGAACTTCAAGGCCGATAACGGTAACACCAACTTTAATGCAGGGAACAACTTTCCTCACGCCTTTAGCCACTTTCATGGCAAACGACCAAAGATCCTTGTATGTTTCCGTATCCATATCAAAGATATAATCTGTTTCCTGTTTTGGAATAACCAGCGTATGGCCTTTGGCCAGCGGGTTTATATCCAGGAAAGCGAAAAACCTTTCGTCCTCGGCAATTTTATACGATGGAATTTCGCCTGCTGCTATTCGTGCAAATATTCCTGCCATGATAATTCTATTTTACGGTTATTTCAATGATTTCGACGGTAATTGATCCTGCCGGTATGGTAATCTCTACCTTATCACCTTTCGATTTCCCTAACATTCCCTTGGCAATAGGCGAAGAAACCGAAATTTTACCGGCTCTCAGGTCGGCTTCGTTTTCGGGAACCAGGGTATAGGTCATTTCAGCATTGTTTTTCAGGTTCCTGATTTTTACCGTCGACAATATCTGAACTTTCGAAGCATCCATTTTCGATTCATCAATTAACCTGGCACTCCTGATCAGATCCTGAAGTTTCGAAATTCGCATTTCGAGCATACCCTGCGCATTTTTTGCAGCGTCGTACTCGGCATTCTCCGAAAGATCGCCTTTGTCGCGGGCTTCAGCAATCTGTTGCGAAATAAGCGGACGCTCGATATGAACGAGCTGTTCCAGCTCGGACTTTAGTTTTTCAAATCCTTCTTTCGTATAATATGTTACCTGGTTCATATCGGTAGCAGTTTGTTTTTGTTGAATAAGAAGAAAAGACCCTTTAGTATAAAAAGGGTCCTTTCCGTAAATATTTGACTAATTAAGCAGCCTGGCTGCCGTTGATCTTTAGAAACTAAGCCTTACAGCCATAGTGTGACAACCCTTGAAAGGGTTGGTTGCACGGTACGAGTAATCGATAGAGAACATTGAATTTTTCTCTCTGCTAACAGGTACCTGTACCGTAACACCACCGCTCGGTCCTGTAAGTGCGGTTGTACGCTCATTGGTATTGATACCGTTTTCGTATGTATAGGCTCCACGAAGCATAAGGTAGTCTTTCAGGTTGTATTCGGCACCCACTACATATTGATCCTTGTTAAATGCATTCGATACAAATGCAGCTGCAAGGGTAAGTGTATGTGTTTCGCTGAACAAAAACGCGTAGGACCCTCCAATGTTCAATTGTGATGGCATTTCGAAATCTGCCGAACGATGTTCAACTGTAAACTGGCTTTCCTGTCCGGGAAGGAAACTGCGGATTGACAATCCATCTCCTTTGAATTTCATGGTGGGGCCAACATTTTTCAGCGAGATACCGAAATGGATATTTTCATTCTCCCCGGTAACATACTGAATGCCTGCATCAATAGCAACACCTTGTGCTCCTACGTCGCTTATGGATTCGGAAATAATTTTAAAATTAAATCCTCCATAAATTGAGTTGGAGAAAGCTTTTGCATAAGCAATGTTAATATTCATATAGGAAGGTGAAAAAGTACCGATTCCGCCTTCGGGCAATTCAGTAGTGGTAATTGGCAGGTCACCGAAAGTCATCGTCATTACTGAGACGCCGAGAACGCTTGATTCTCCGACTTTCTGCGAGAAACCGAAATTGTTGATTCCGATTTCCGAACCTTTTAACCATTGCGTATTACTGAAGACAACTTCTGTCTTCTTGGTAAATGCTAATCCGGCTACATTGGTATAGATACTTTCGAGGCCGAAGCTGTTGGCTACATTTGCTGCTCCCCAGCCTGAGCTGCGTGCCCAGGGGTTGATGAGAAGCTCTGAGGCACCTGCCTGCCCCGACCTGTCCTTGTTACCGGCCAGTGAGGCCAGCGGAAGAACCATTACTGCCGTCAGGAAGACTGCTATGATCGACTTATAGAGATTTTTCATGTGTAAAGTCAGTTTTTAGAGGTTTATTTGCTGTTGTCTCCTGATATATTAGAATGCATTTAAGTCAACCGGACGAAGTGATCCGAACCACTTAATAACTTTTTCGCCTTGATCACTCTTTACATGAATGATATATACACCTCCGGCGATAGGTATGCCTGCAAAGTTTTTGAGATCCCAGTCAATAGATGTTTTTGCTTCATCCTTATTATACTGCCTGACAATATTGCCATTGGTCGAATAAATGGTAACTGTACAACGCTGAGGAAGGTTAACAATCTTAACCCTGTTATCAAGCTGGTTAGCCTCATATTTTGAATAGGCATAATACGGATTAGGAACTATGTTTATCAAATCAAGGTCAGTTTCAGCTTTAGCCACATCATTGTAATTGGTTACAACGCCTTTGGTTTCGAAGGTATACATTGGCCAGTAGTTGTTTCCGTTCTGCGTCCCGGCGAGTGGTGTCGAGAAATACCTGCCGTACGGTTTGGTAATCCTGAGTTTGATTTTCAGGTCGCTGTTAAGCCAAGCATTATCACCGTTTGCAATCGGAATGCTGACCCACATACAGTTGGAGAACTGCAGTCCTCTTACTTGTTTCATCAAAGCAGTTAACCTTGGAGTATTTACCTGTTTCACAAAGTTAGCGCAACCATCGTATGCAGGACTGTCGAAAGCTTCGGCAGGAAGTGTTGATGAAGGAGCTACAACTTTTTTCTTATTGACAACATGTCCCATAACGTAAATAAAGTGCTTGCCTCCCATAATCGGATGACCACCCGGTGCCATACGCCTCGACGATGGGTTGAAGATCATATCGCGGCCATTATCGTCTACCATACGTGAATCTTCGCCAAACATAATATTGAGGCGTTCGCCGGTTTCAACATTAATTGCGTATCCTGGGAACCAACTCATGCCATTAGCTGCAATGAATTCTGAATTCTTGGCAGGATCGCTGCTTACCACGGCAGTGTCGCCATCCTGGTTAACAGATTTACCTTTCCTGACCTCAAACTGTTTTGCTCCGCCTTCAGCAAAACTTGCTTTAGGGAACGGGCATAATTCAATTACAGCACAACGTGTCCATTTTGATTTATCAGCGGTAAATACTATATCAACACCCGAAATGTCAGAAAACAAACATCTTTCTCTCGATTGTGACTCAACCTGTACTTCACCGTGTGCAACACCGACAACCGTATCATTTTTGCCTGTTTCGGCAAACATATAAGGAGTCCATGTTCCGCCAAGTACACTTTCGTACACGGCATCAGGGTCAAAGGCCATGTCTTTGGCATTGTTCCAGTCAGCAGGCACATCCGTTCTGAGTCCGGCCCTTATCCAGTCGAAATTGGCTAATCCATCCACATCAGGAAGGAAATTCAGCCAGGGTTTGGTTGAATCCTGGTAAACCAGGCTTCCTCCTAGGTATCCGTTTTTAGCAAGCACCGGACCGTAAACAGGTAATATCTGATCAGGCGATCCGGTTTGCTGTTTGATTTTGGTATCCACAATATATGGCCCCGGATACAAGCTCTGCTCAATTACAACTGACAGACCCAGATCGAGGAATAACTGTTCGTTCTGTGTATTGATAGAGGTATCGGAAACATACACTTTACCGGTAGCATTATCAACAAGCGACCAGCTTGCTGCCATCATAGTCGTATCCATTATCCCTACTTTAACCCTGACATTATACATGGAATCAAATTTCACTGTATAGCTGCCATCCTTCACATTCAATGGGTCGATAACTTTTACATTTATCGGTCCCAGGTCTTTTTTGTAGGTTAGGTTATAAGCAATCGGATAATCAGGACCGCCTGGTAGGTTTGTTGAATCCACCATTTTTTTCGACATGATTTCAGCAATCGATTCGTCGGATAAATCGAGGAATCTGCCACCGTTACCCTGACCTGCTGTACGGGTTACAACTAAACCGTCGCCATACTCACTTTGAGCCGAAACAAGTCCGATTGCAGTATGAGGTATACCGGTATAGGTCTTAATATTCTTACGACCTGCAAGGTATGGCAGTTTCTGTCCGTTCAGTGAGGTAGGATCGCTCTGCTTGTAGTCCTTATAGTTATTGTGAGCATAAGCTACTGCGAGGTAATAATATTGTTTGTGGTTAATAAGGTCTTCACCGGTAAAAATATCTTTCGTCATTTTTACAGAGTGTATCACGCCTTTATCGGTTCCCACTACTTCTTCAACAGGAACACTACCACCCAGGTTCTGATCGAAATAATAGTTAACCAGTTGGGTAACGTTATTCTTCACATCGCATTGATATACCAACCTGGCCTGTTCGTTGTTTTTCAAGTCGGCAACCGAAACAGTTGCATTTTTGAGCTGGTAAATCTGGTAGCCTTCGAAACGGTACAACGAATCCCAATGATCCGTTTCCGAGCCCTGTATACGTGGATCGTATTCGGTATATTTTTCCTGGAAGTTATTCCCGGCATCGTTGGTTTTGCGGTTCGAGATATACAGTATAAGTCCCTGATCCATTTCGCGAATGGTAAGGTCGGGAGCATTAGGTCCGGAAATAACTTTAAAACAGTTGTCGAAAAGCTGCTGGCATTTATCATCAACCTGCTGAAGCAGTTTTACTGATGCAAGCGGTCCGCCTGTTAAAGCCTGTGCCCATGGAATACCAACGGTAATATAGTTAACTGCACCCGGCTCGAGAACGAAAGGTCCTGCTGATTCCATAAAACGGCGGTCGTCAGGAGGGTTGCCGGCTGTAACTTCAGTCCAGTTCTTAGGTCCGTTAGGTGGTAAGCCTTTGGTTCCCCAATCGTAAATATCGGTAGTACCAGGGAACATAAAATCACATTCAGGACCGGTAGCACCTGCCGTAATATGGCCGTTTCCACCGTATTCCATTTTGGTACCGTCTTTCCATATACCACGAAGGTAGTTATAGTATTCAATAGCTACTGAAGGATCCTGCATATAGGCAGCACCACCGTTATTATGGTAAACAAACCTGCGCATACCGAAACGTTCGTCATCTTCGATATCGTTCCCGAAGTTAATACCATTGATAGCGGCTGAGTTAATAACTTTAAAAATGGTATCCCCGGGGCTAACTACTTTTTCGATGGTATCGCCATCCCAAAGCACGAGCTGAATTCCACCGGTGAAAAGCTGGTCAGGTGAACCTTTCAGGTGAAAGGTAGGATCGCCTTTTGTGGAAGGATTATCCCCGTTTAATTTATTGTCTTTATCCTTGTCAATATAAGGTCCCTGGAAAAAGTCAACACCAATGGCTGGAGGCTGATTACCATAAGCAAACGACTGTCCGCTTCCGTCAACAGCTGTACCATTGTAACAATATCCCAATCCGCGCATAACATCGCATCCTACATAGTCGTCCTTTGCAAATCCAAGATCGGTATCAACCCACTGGCTGAAATAGGTCTGGGTAAGACGGTATGTTGAACGGTTGATGATTTCGTAACTGTAAAAGGTCATGTTATTGATTTCATCATTGGTCGAAAAACCAAATGCCTGAGCCCTGATTTCCAATCCGATAGGATCACCCTTTGTTTCGCTGTGGATATTACCTTTATCGTTGAATACCCACCACAATGTTGCATCGCCTTTCAGCACCTGGTCAACAAGGTTTCCGGTCTGTTCCTTATTATAATAAATATCTTCTGCGGTAAGCGTTTTGGTATGACACAGTTCGTTCGAAAGGTCATAATACGGATAGTCACCATCATTTTCAGGATCATAAGTACCATTCGGGTCGCCGGTAGCATCGCTGTCGTAGAAGGGTGCGAGGTAGAAGCTCTGTCCTGGATCGCCTTCAGCAGGATAATCTGTAATGGAGGTAGGCGGACGATAATCAGGATATGCTCCTTTATCATCAAACCATGCCAGGAAATCATCTACTTCAGCCCTGGTGATGGCATGAAGTTTATCATATTTAGCACAAACGTCAGGGCTGATTGAAGCGGTACCATCAATGGTAAGTGGTCCTGGCCAGTAATCGTTCCCAACCTGGCGGTAGCGCAAGGCAGCCAATTTAAGCTGACCGTTAGCATCAAGTCCGCCGATCCAGAGTGCAGCCGAAAACATCGACATCTTCTTTGACCCTTTGGGTACTTCATACTGGGCTACTTCAAAGTCCCACCACATATCACCACCTGTGTTGATACGGGTACGTACATTATTTATTTCGAGCCATTTGAAGTTAGCTCCCGGGGTACAACCGGCAGCCATTTGTTTAACAGCCGGCGTTCCTGATTTATAATGATACTGCTCTGCCCGGGTCGCATTTGCCATCAGCAGGAAGCCTAACAAAATTGCCGGTATAATACGGAGTATATTTTTCATAGTACTTGTTTGTTTTTCGTTTCTATACTGCTTGGGTGTCCGATTAGAAGTTTAACCCGATTCCAACCCGGATCATACGGGGTGAACTGTAATTGTAAGGACTGTTTACTGCGATTCGGTACATATCGATGAACGAAGTTGGATCGAGCTGCGAATAAATCTGCGACTGGTATTCAGCAGCAGCCAGGTATCCGTCGTCATTGGCGTTACCCGTAGCGGCATAAACGCCCATAATATTTTTCGAGTTCAGCATGTTCAACACCTGCAGGTATACATTAAGGAAATATTCTTTTTTACTGCCTTTCGAATCTTTTCCTGTTGCAAGGGTGAAGTCCTTATCTAAACGACCATCCATACGGAATGACCATGGGAGGCGTGATCCGTTGAGCGAACCTTGTATAATGTTGGTTTGAGCAGTAAGCGGTGATATTTTACTCGAACGTGTATAAGGTGTTCCTGATCCGCCGTTCATAGTAATATTAAATCCGGCATTTTTCAACAGCTGAACACCGTTCAGTACTGGTCCGTTATAGTCAGTTCCTTCACTATACCTGAAATCGATGTTCATCTGAACAGCGTGACGTTGGTCAGCATCGAGTGGGATAAGGTTACGAAGGTTAGGCTGTCCTGAGCGGATAAGCGCTGACGAAGTTTCAGGATTCGATCCGGTACCGTTGGCAAACTGAAGGGTATAGTTAGCCCTGATACGTACATTGCCGGTACGGCGAAGGTCGTATGCAACAGTCAACCCTTTTACAGTGGCAAAGTCGATATTATTATAGGAATAATAAGTCTTTGGGAAAGCACCTGTATAACGGAACGACTGTATCTGGTCGCGCGACTCAATGTAGAAAGCCGAAATATTGATTGATGACGAAGATGAGAGTTTCTGCTGGAATCCTAATTCGTAGTTTACGTTCTTTTCAGGTTTCAGGTTTGGATTCGTCATGGTTGGATTTGAATCGTATTCCCAGAAAAGGTAGCTGAGCGGATTGAAAACGGCGTTTTGTTTCGGACGCTGTGTGATAACATCGTAATGGGCATAGAATAAGGCCTCGTCCGAAATCGGAAAGGAGAACGATATACGTGGCATTACCGAAATCTGTGGCACATAATCAGCAAACGATTCGGTGGTGATTTCCCTGTTACCTGCGAGGTAAGGAGTGATACCGTTACCGGCATCGAGACGGAGCGAAGGATCGAGCAGAACAGCACCCTGTGCGTCATACCAGTTCATACCGTCGCGATATCCCATAACACGGGTTGGTTCAGTAAGGTTATCAACATATACAGCATAATCGGTACCCATACTGGCCGGATGGCTGCCAAGATTACCTACTTCGGCAACAGTTTTTACAGGATAGAGTGAATATGGATCTTTTAGCACACTCTGGTTAGCATCGAAACGGTCGACACGAACCCCTACGTTAAATACCAGGTCGTCGAACGAAAACTTATCGGATATGTAACCGGCCATATAAATAGGCTCGTTTGGTGCAATTTCGCGGGTAAAGTTACCTTTTGAATCCTTTTTAGTATAGAAATCCATTGTACTTGGATTCGATACCTGTTTATTTCCGTAGTAATCGTAACCCCTGGCTGCTGCAAATGGGCTGCCGCTGTTCAGGAACTCATCAGGGCTAAAGTAGTCAACCGAAATAGGACTGCCCAGGTTAACTGTTTTACGTACGCTGTTGCCATCGATATACGAAATTGTATTTGCGTTAAGGTCGTATGAATTCACATCAATCCATTCGGTTCCATTTTCGGCCAGGCCCATGGCAGCGCGAAGGTTTTTATCGAAGGTACGTTGTGATGCACCATCATAAAGCCGGTTATAATCTATCTGCCTGATATTAAAAGTATCTCCGCCCTGAGTTATATCTTCATAATTGGTGATGATAGGGTTGTTAAGATCGAGCTGTATGATATGCGAATTGGTCAACTGGGTCATCTGTGTCCAGAAAGCTGTTGGAGCATACGACAGACTGCTTTGGCTATAACGTTCAAATGTAAAGCCGAGCTTTATTTCGTGGTTTCCAACGTCGGCTGAAAGGTTCATGTTGGCAGTAACCTGCTGGGTCGAATTCTTTCCGTACCCTGTTTGCTGGTTGCCCGGTGCTGAGAACAAGCTGTAAACACCGCCAAATACTCCATTGGGGCTGTAACCGTTTAGCATACCGCCACCCTGGTAAATTTCATCAACCCGGCGTGGATTTGGATATAAATCGAAGTAATTCGAAGTATAATTAGCAATGATAGGGTTAAATTCAGCACGCTGATAAGTAACAAGCGTATCAGCATATCCGTTCATGGTTGTGATGATGGTATTAACTCCACCGGTTGTATCCAGATCAAAATCGTACCCTTTGCTTTTGTAGGTATCGAATTTACCAACATAGCCATAAGCAAAAAGGTTGTCTTTTAATTCAGGATCCTCTGATTTATTTTCAATGCTGGTATAGTCAGCCTGTATGGAGTAATAAACATTCTTTATTAACCCACCGCCTTCTTTAGCCTGAGGGAAGCGCTGAGTGAACCTTCCGAAAACACGCCATTCGTTACCGTTCGAATAGGAGTTGCGGTTGTAATTGAATATGGAATGATAGAGGCTGAAATTATTTCCGGCATATGCCCTGTAGGAACCGCCGAAAGTAAGGTTGGTATATTTGCCGGTTTTCACATCCAGTTTACCGGAGGTATTAATATCGTATCCGTTGCTGTTGATTGACGACTTCAGAGATTCAAGGTCGCTCATGTGAACGAATTCAGCATTCTGGAAAGTACCGAATCCGGTTCCTGAAGGACGGAGAGGATTTTTCTCGAGTTCAGCCAGTTTGGCATCGTTTACTTTATAGAGTCCCATAGGTAAGGTTGCACCGTCTTTATGGTAGTTAAAGTCAGCTGCAACAAAGTAACCCAGGAAAGCCTCGGTTTTTTGTTTGTTCATAAACAAAGGACCAGTCATATTTAAACCTACACGGTGGCTGCCGAATGGATCGAGGAATTGCGAGGTCTGTAATTCGAGTCCGCCGCCAAATTTACGCGAAGGACCTTTGGTAGTGATATTGATAATACCGCCGGTAGCATCACCGTACTGAGCCGGAACACCACCGAGGATAACTGATACCTGCTCTATAGCTGATTCGGGTAATCCGCCTGATCCGCGAACCCTGATACCGTCAATATAAGTAACGTTACCATCCGAACGCTGTCCGCGTACATTACCAACTTCACCGTCGCGTGAGAAAACCCCTCCAACGCTGGTAGCAATGGATGCAGCGTTACGGCTAGGCATCTTCGAGATTTCCTCGGAAGTAACGGTAGCCCCGCTCACGGTCTTATCTTTATCGATAAGAGGTACTTTATATTTGGTAATAGTTACACCTTCAACCTGAATGGCAGTTGATTCCAGTTCGATGTTAAGGTATTCGATAATACCTGAACGTACCGGAATTCCTGTGATCTGCACCGGTTTGTACCCCAGGAATGATGCCTTCACATCGTAGGTGCCAGGTGTAATAGGCTTAATTGTGTACTTGCCATCGATGTCAGAAGATGTACCACCGGCTTGTGTTCCCCTGTTCTCAATAATAATATTGGTGAACGGGATCGGCTCTTTGGTTAGCTTGTCGATAACTTTGCCCTGCAAGGCTCCCGATTGTGCGAGTACCGCTGAGTTTGCTGCGAGAAGCAAAACAAGGAAAAAGAGTAATTTTCTTACCATAAAGATTAGTGTTTATGTTGCTGTAAAATAGGAATAGCCTACCTTGGAAAAAGCGTGTAAAGTTAAAAAGATTTTTAACTTATGTTAACAAATCATTCCCGTTTGGAAAGATTTCCGGATTAAAAGTATTTCCGGTTCAGTAATTCACTGAAAATGACAGCTTCACGTAGATTAAAATTTTTTGTAATGCTTTCATCTTTTGACTTTTGCTCATGATTTACTGTTGATATACCGGTGTTTTCCGATTCCTTCCAGGAGAGATCCGGTGGCACATCCGATATGAACTGGTACCCTTTCGAACTTATAGTTGTGTCGTTTGTTATGGCAACCTTTTGAGGTTTCACTGAAGTAACAGGAGCAACAGGCTGGGCTGATGGAGGCACAGCCCGCGCTTCACCCGTAAGTTCACGGAAAATTTCCTCGAACAGGGTTCTTCCACCACCCTGGTTCCCGGGAATAGGAAGCGGCGACGACTGCGAGGGTCCGCTGGGTGGCATACCTGCTGATTGCTGCTTCTGTATGGCTTTTTGCCTGGTAGTGTACAATGAGTAGGCTACCCAGGCAACACCTACAATAATATAAATGAGGTTCTCCATGGTGAATGTACCGTTCTGGTATTTTATGTAAAGGTACAAATTAATTGGTTCTGTTTTAGATTATTGTAGCAGGAATTGATTCTGTTATATAGTGCATTGTGCATAGTGCTATGTGCTTAGCATCATTTATTTGTATTTATCAATCCTGTAGCTTGTCTGCATTATACTCTCTGAGCACTGAGCACTTTGCACTGAGC
>CAIJPI010000224.1 GCA_903822525.1 uncultured Bacteroidales bacterium
ACAATGCTTCCTGCCAGTACCGTTTCGCCAACATCAAGTCCGAATAGACGTTGTATAAGTGGTACCAGTACTACAAGACCAAAGAATCCGTATACTACTGACGGAATTCCTGCCAGCAGTTCAACAATCGGTTTCATTACATTACGCAATCTGCTACCAGCTATTTCCGACATAAATATGGCAGTTGCCATTCCAAAAGGAAGTGCAAATAATATGGCTCCAAACGTTACCATTAAAGTACCAACAATCATTGGCCAGATTCCAAACTGTGGTATTGGTGCAGAAGTCGGGTACCAGTGCTTTCCGAAAACAAAATCAAGCAGAGTGATTTTTTTAACAGGAATAATCCTGCCTGCAAAGCTTTTCGGAATATAATCTTTAGAGAGATATAGGATTACCCCAGGTGTAGTTTTTACAAATTCATTTAATTTTTGAGGGAAAAATTCAAGGTTGGGACCAAGTTCTTCTTCTGTAAAAATTCCGGCCAGGTCGTTAAGCGTTAAACGTATTATACTATCATTGCGGCCTCCGAGTTGTTTCCAGTTTGTAATATCCTGGTTAAAAATATCGGCTAACTCATTGGAAGTAATTATAGGTATGGTATTCTGGAGGCTAACGGCAATTACATAATTTTTTTCGGTAGGTGTACTGTTGAAAAGCCCTATTCCTTCCCTGAAAAGGAAAACAACAATAAGTATAACCGTAAGACTGGTGATAGTACTGCTTGAAAACAGTATGCCGGTAACAATCTTCTCGTATATTCTTCTGGCTTTAGTCATTGGGATTGAACAACATCTCAATGTATATTTGAGTGTTGACTTTTATCAGCTAAGGTTAAACCTTCCGGTTATTTAATGGGTACATAACCTGTTTTTAGAACAATCTGTTGTCCGGCAGGTGAAAGTACGAATTTGATGTATGGACTAACAGTACTTTCAACAGAAGTGAGATAGTAATAATAAAGAGGGCGGCTTATCGGATAGGAATTGTTTTTAGCTGAAGCAACCGAAGGAGCAACGAAAGTAACTCCTTTATCATTCGATACTTGTATTGCTTTCACTGTTTTTTCGAGGTATCCCAATCCAATATATCCAATAGCACCTTTGGTTTGGCTTACACTTTGCACAATGGCACCGGTTGCCGGCATAAGCAAAGTAGTAGGTGCAAAATTTTTCTTGTTCAGTACATGTTCCTTAAAGAATTCGAAGGTACCGGAACTGGTTTCGCGCGAGTAAGCTATAATCTTCTGATTTTCGCCGCCCACATCTTTCCAGTTTGTGATTTTGCCTGTATAAATATCTTCAAGTTGTTCACGGGTAAGCTGGCTTACCTTGTTCGAAGGATGAACAATTACAGCGATTGCGTCGTAAGCTATTATTACTTCTTTGTATTCTTTTCCTTCGTTTTTAAGTTTTAGTTTTTCATCCATCCTCAGGCTACGCGAAGCCTGTGCAATATCGGTAGTGCCATTCAAAAGAGCGGACAAACCGACTCCTGAGCCTCCACCGGTTACCATCAGATTCGCATTCTTGTTTCGCTTCATGTATTCTTCCGCTTCATTCTGTGTGAGAGGAAGCTCTGTATCACTGCCTTTAATTTTAAATTTCTGAGCAAATATTTGATTTGCAGTTAGTAATGCTAGGAGTATTATGATTGTTTTGTTCATGATTTAAAGCATTAATATCAATGTTAAATTTATGTAAAGTAACCGTTCAAGTATTACTTACCAATTACTCCAATGTTAAATAATTGTTAAGCTTAGGAAGAGTGTTCGTCCGGATATGCTGATTTCCAGAAAATTAGAAATCAGAAAGAATCACAGATGAATCCGTTTTATTTTCTGAATAAAAGTAAACGTTTTTACTTCTCAATCACACTGCATGTGAATAAAAGCTTATATCAAAATACACATTCCTTTAATGCATTATTTAAGAATCTAGAACAGAAAGTGATGACCTGTTATAATAGTGGCGTTTACTCCAAATCCCACGAGGTAATTGCTCTATAATAATTGCAAATACTCATAAATGAGGTGAGCCTGTTAAATGGGGCCGAAAGCAGTAGGAATTGGGGTTTACTAACTTTGACTGCAACATTGTTTTGTCAGAAGTTAGTAATTGTGCCGAATATCGGGCAGTAATTGCAAAAGTGATTTGATTAGAAATAAAGGTTTTGTTTATCGATAATAGAATCAGTGTTTTATTAAGTAGTCCAGCCCAATAGCACAAACAGATAGTAAACTAAGGCAGCTATTATCATCGATACCGGAATAGTTAACAGCCATGCATACAATAAGTTAATAGTTACGCCCCAACGAACGGCTGTAATACGTTTTGTGAGACCGGTACCCATAATTGCACCCGTAATTGTATGTGTTGTACTCACTGGTATACCAAATGCTTCGGTACCAAAAAGTAACATAGCTCCTGCACCTTCGGCAGCCACTCCTTCGAATGGTGTTAGCTTGGTGATTTTACCACCCATTGTTTTAATAATACGCCAGCCTCCCATCAGTGTTCCGGCTGCAATAGCCGAATGGCAACCAATTACAATCCAAAAGGGAATAGTATGTATTTTTCCTGCCGAGGTAAATGTTATAGTGGCCCATTCAGGTATCTGTGACGGGTCAACACCATTATAATAAACCAGGAGTGCTGCCGAAATAATTCCCATTACTTTCTGCGCGTCATTACCTCCATGTCCAAGACTAAATAAGGCTGATGATATAAGCTGCCCTACTTTGAACCATTTTTTTAATCTGAAGGGGTTGAAATTCTTAAAAATCCAAAGCAACGCTATAGAAAGGAAGTATGAAAATATCATGCCGAGTAGGGGTGCCAGGAAAATAAATGCAGCTATTTTAAGGATTTTCCCTGTATGTACTACATCCCAGCCTGCATATGCAACCGCAGCACCCGCAAAACCGCCTACCAAAGTATGTGACGAACTGGAAGGTATTCCCAGGTACCAGGTAAATAAATTCCAGATAACTGAAGCGATGAGGCCAGCCAGTATAACATGCAAATTGATTGCTGAGGTATCAACAGTTTTAGCAATCGTATCCACAATATGAAGTTCGAAAATCAGGAAAGCCACCAGGTTGAAAAATGCTGCCCAAACTACTGCCTGCAAAGGCGTTAACACTTTGGTTGAAACAACAGTCGCAATTGAATTTGCTGCATCATGAAAACCATTGATAAAGTCGAATATGAGTGCAAGAACAATTATTACAATTAATAGTGTGAAGCTCATTAGTGGCAGATTTACCTGTTGTTGTTTTTATTGTTTAATTAATTTTCTATGTTGAAAATCGATTTAACCATCAACCCATTTTTACTATGAGAGTTGAAAAAACTTTAGCTACATCATCACATCTGTCAATGGCTTTTTCCAGTGCTGCAAGGATGTCACGTTTCTTGATCAATTCAATAGCATTCATTTCGTTTTCAAATAGATTAGCAAGGAAGGATTGATAAATATCATCAACCTCTGACTCCATGTTACCTATCTTTATGCACGAATTAATATAGAGTTTAAAATCATTTACATTCTTCACATTTCGTAATACGAGTTGTATTTCCAAAACAGCAGCGTTTATAATAACTGCAATCTGCATGAATTCTTTCGGGAACACCGATAAATTATAAGTATGTATTCTTTTCGACGCACCATGCAGTAAATCCACTACACTATCCATTTTGTCAACCAAAATATGTATATCCTCTCTTTCGAATGGCGTAATAAAAGTTCCGTTCAGTTCATTCATGAGTTTTCTGGTCAGATCATCACCTATATGTTCCGCATCATGAATTGCTTTGATATACTCCGTTCTTTTACTCAATTCCGATTCACCAAGTAATTTGATAAACAGATCCGAAGCTACCACGAGGTTGTCAGCAACTTCATTAAAAAGAGGGAAGAATTTGCGGTCTTTAGGGACCAGGAAGCTAAAAAATTTGTCGAGTTTCATTACCTGTTCAATTTGGAGCTTAAATTAAATGCGAAGTTATAGGTTTAGTGTTAATTCTATGTTAAATTAATGTTTAGTTAATGTTAATTAGTTTATAATCAAATACATATATATGATAAAGTAGTGAATGGGTTTGTGTCTGTATAGGGCAATAATTTTGATTTTTTGAATAGTTTGAACTTTCAAAGCTGTCGAAATATGAAATTATATTATATGTGAAAAAGCAAAAAAAAACCGTACCCTTCAGGTACGGTTTAATGTAAAAAGATAGCTGATAAAAAAGATAGTTATTTAACAATCATTTTTGATGAACTGCTATTTGTTCCATCAGATATCTGAACGAAATACATTCCCTTAGGAAGTGCAGTTACATTATATGTAACCTCATTCTGACCAGCAAAATATTGATCCTGAGCTATAGTTGCAACTTTTTGTCCAATCATATCATATAACGCGATTGTAATGTTATTTGATTTCACTAAGTTGAAACTGATTGTGGCACTTTCAGTAACCGGGTTTGGATAAACACTTGCTGCAAAAGCCTGTTTGTTTTCTGTCAAACCTGTTTGTGGCCAAATTGAACCTGATTTCAGTTCTGATCCACTTTGCAAAAGAAAGTTAGGCTGGCTAAGATTAAATGGGTCAGTATACAGTAGCAAATCGTTTGTAGCTACTGTATCATTTCCAAATGATGCGGTCATAAAGAAATCACGTTCAAATGAACTTGCAAAAAAGGTACCCATACCCGATAATACGCAGCGCTGTAATTTCAAATCACCTGCGGTAGCATTACCTTGGGATGCAGTACCATCAATAAACAAACCTGTTGGGAATCCGGTAAAAACAGAATTGTAAGCAGTTAGCCTGGTATTCCGGCGCAGGTGCATGCTGCGTTTAAAGTTTGAGTTAATAGCAGTTGTAAGGTTGTATTTAGGGCCGAATTCCGAAAAATTGCTGAATATAGGTTGTGTTACCGGACTGTTTGTTGAACCGGCTCCATCATTATCTGATTCGAAACTGTTTGATCCTGATTGTGGATCGGCAATATCTTTGTCACGTAATGCAACAGCGTATTGTATCATTCCACGGTAACCGAAATCGGTATCGAAATCATCATCCCATCCACGGAAAGCAATAAGGTGTTTAGCATTTACTGTACCGCCAAACCACTCGAATGAATCGTCACCACTATAAGCTATTTCTATGTTGTTTAAATTTGTGCCACTACCAACACCACCTAATGTGAGACCGTTAATTTCTTTGTCTGGAATAAAAGGAATACCTGGGAATTCAATACGAACAAACTCCAGGCTGCCGCTGTTATCAGCATCATCAGGATTTGTACCGCCGCCGTATATAGATGTTGGCCCACCTTCGATGATTGCTGTTCCACCTGCAACATTAATAGTTGCTTTTCCGCAGAGAACTACACCGCCCCAATCGCCATAGGCACGGCTACCGGCAGAAAAGTTAGAAGTAAACACAATTGGCTGGTTCGCAGTACCAACTGCCATTAATTTAGCGCCTCTCTCTACTAAAAGTGTTCCTTTAGAATCTTTATCTCCGCGTATAACAGTACCTGGTTGAATAGTTAATGTTACACCATCCCGAACATAAAAGAAACCTTGGATTAAGTACACATTGTTTGATGTCCAGGTTGTGTTGGTTGTTAATTCACCTGAAACGGTAACGGTAGGAGTTCCATAGGATGTATTCTGTGGATCCCAGTTTGCCCAACCGGCTGTCCAATCGGTTGAAGTGCCAAATGCTCCCCTGTAGGCCACCTGATCAAAAAACGGATCGTTGATTGTGTTTTGGCTGAAACCGGCTACTGCCATTAGAATCAGCATTGCATTTAAAAGTAATAATTTTCTCATCTTTTTCTTTTGAATTGATTTGAAGCAAAATTACTTTGTGTCATTCAAATGTATGTTAAGCTAATGTTAAGTATATGGTATCAAATTGTTACCGGTTTTTAAGCTCACATGTATAGGTTTTGTAATGTTAACAACTAATAGCATTCTTTTTGGTTTATATTACAATAATAATAGTAAGTTAACATTGAATTAATATAAAGGCCGGAATTTTGCAGCCGTTAACATTATGATAATAATTAGATTTAGATGAAAAATAAATACGTCTTTCTGTTGCTGCTAATTTTAAGTACAGGAGCTTTTGCACAACAAACAGGAATAAAAGGAATTGTATCCGATAAGGTTACCAAAGAAACCCTTGTAGGAGCAACAGTATTAATACAAGGTACTACTATAGGGTCTACTACTGATCTTGATGGGAATTATATAATAACATCTATGGCACCAGGTAGTTATAATCTTGTTATATCTTATATATCATATAAAACACAAATTATTGAAAAGGTTAAAGTTGTTAAAGATGTTGTATTAGATTTAAATATTGATCTGGAAGGAAATAGTGTAGCACTTGAAGGAGTAGTTATTTCGGCCAAAAGTAAGGCTGGTGGCAGTGAAATTTCGATGCTCTCATCCATGAAAATGAGTAACCTTGTTGTAAGCGGAATTTCGAGCCAGCAAATTAACCGTTCGCAGGACAGGGATGCATCGGAAGTTATCAGGAGAGTGCCTGGTATAACAATTATGGACGACCGATTCGTGATGGTAAGAGGCTTAAGCCAACGTTACAACACAGTATGGCTTAATAATGCGGGCACACCTAGTTCCGAACCGGATGTAAGAGCATTCTCTTTCGATGTTATTCCTAGTTCGATGCTCGAAAATATCATGGTTTTTAAAAGCCCTGCACCTGAATTGCCAGCTGATTTCTCGGGTGCTGCTATAAAAATATTTACAAAAAACAACGCTGATAAAAACAGTTTATCAGTGTCATATTCAACATCATATCGTCCTGGGGTAACTTTTAACGATTTCAGCCAATATAAAATGAGTAAATACGAGTGGCTGGGTTTTGATGACGGAAGCAGGGCTTTACCAAGTGATTTTCCCGACCATCTTAACCAGGTGAAAGATAAAGCTGAGATACAGCGCTTGGGACAGGAACTGAACAAAGTATGGACACCTGCTTTAACTACAGCCCTGCCTGATCAACGATTTCAAATGGGAATCACCCGGCGGTTTCTGGCTGGAAAAGTGTCGGTAGGTACCATTAACAGTTTCAATTATAGTTATACGCAGGACATTGATGAAGTTTTTCGTGCTGACTATCAAACGTATGATACCGTTAAAGATGTGTCGGATACCAATTATTATTTTAACGATATCCGTAACAGGGCAACTGCTAAAATTGGTGCGCTTAGTAACTGGTTATTTGTTTTCGGTAAAAATCAGAAAATTGAATTCCGCAATCTATATAACCACCAGGGCTATACCCAGGTAATTAACCGAACCGGACGTGATAATTACGGTGGTCTTACCATACGTGCAAATGAACTTAGTTTTAACAGCCGGAATACATATTCAGGACAATTGGCAGGCGATCATAATTTCAGTAACAACACTACACATTTCAACTGGACACTGGGCTATTCCTATGCCGACCGAAACCAGCCTGATTTAAAACGATTATCCTCATCCCTATCTGAAGATCCGGATAATCAGTATTATGGACAATATGGTGTAAATTTTTCATTTGCAGCAACACCCGAATTGTCAGGCAGGGTTTATCAAAGTCTGAAGGAACATATTTACAATGGTAATTTTAATTTCGATAATACATTTACTCTT
Organism: uncultured Bacteroidales bacterium; assembly: GCA_903822525.1. Lineage (GTDB taxonomy): Bacteria > Bacteroidota > Bacteroidia > Bacteroidales > UBA4417 > UBA4417. The sequence continues at coordinate 7,690 of CAIJPI010000224.1, forward strand.
GGCAATTTTAAACCTGAATTAAAAGCTGGTGTATACCTCGAGAAAAAGGACCGCAATTTCGAAAGCAGGAGTATTGGATATGCAATTGCTAATTTCTCTTATTTTGACTGGGGATTGCCTTATAAACCGGTTGATGTGATATTTGCCGATTCGAGCATTAACAGTACTACCGGTATTAAAATTGACGAAACCACCAACAAGAGTGATTCTTATACTGCATCGAATGATTTGCTTGCGGCTTACCTTGCTTTGAAACTTCCTTTCACATCAAAACTCAATTTATACACAGGTGTGCGGATGGAAAAGAACAGCCAGCAGATGCACAGCTATTCAAGCGACAATGCAAGTGAAGAAGTAAATATCAATATTGATAAAACGAATTTTTTCCCTTCAGCAAATTTGAGTTATAACTTTAATGAGAAATCATTGCTTCGTTTATCCTACGGTCTTACTATCAACCGACCGGAATTTCGCGAAATAGCCCCGTTTGCATTTTACGATTTCGAAATGAAAAAATTGGTAAGAGGAAATCCGGAACTTGAAAACGCAAGCATTAACAATTACGATTTCAGGTATGAATACTATCCAACTCCAAGTGAAACATTTGTGTTCGGCGTATTTTACAAGGATTTCCAAAAACCAATCGAAACCATTGAAATCAACTCAGGCAGCGGCAAAGATTATACTTTTCAGAATGCGTTGGGAGCTACAAACTATGGTATTGAACTGGAAATGCGTAAGTCACTCGAAAGCCTGGGGAAAAAAGATAATTTCCTGAAGTATTTCAAAAATTTCATGCTGGTTGCTAATGCATCTATTATAAAGAGTGAAATACGGCTTGATACAGAAAAATTCTATTCTACAGAAGCACAACGACCTATGCAGGGACAATCACCCTATATTGTAAATGCCGGGATTTACTACCAGGATAATGATAATGGGTTAATGGTAAGTTTATTATATAATGTTATTGGTAAGCGGATTGTGGTTGTTGGTCTCGATATGCCGGATGTTTACGAAATGCCACGAAATGTAATTGACCTTCTGATAACTAAAAATATCGGTGAACATGTCCAACTAAAGGGTGGAATTCAGGATATCCTGAATCAGAAAGTTGTTGAAAAACAATTCGTCGAATACAAAAACCTTGAAGGTGCAACCCTAAACAGGGAACAGTCGACCCTTTTATATAATCCCGGAAGTATTTTTTCTTTGGGTGTGACTGTCAATTTTAATAAGTAAATTTGGTCGGTAAAAATAAAAATAGATCTAAAGTTGATAGTATCAATCAGATTAAAACCGTTATCTATGAAGAAAATCATTTTGTTATCCATGTTTTTGCTGGCAATGTCAAGTGTTTATAGCCAGTCACTCGAATACAGTGAAGGTTATTATTATAAAAACGGTATGCTGTACACCGGCACATACACTGAATACTGGTCCAATAAAAATGTTAAACAAGTTCAAAATATCAATAACGGACAAGAAGACGGAGTATCAGAAATTTACTTTGAAAACGGTAAAATTCAGGAGCAACGATCATACTTTGAAGGGCAGAAGCACGGAATTTGGAATACTTATAACGTGGCGGGGGCTAAAATTGCTGAAGCAAACTACCGCCACAATAAAAAAGATGGTATCTGGCGTATATGGGACGATGAAGGAAAGTTAAGGTATGAGATGTACTATAGCAATGGTGAAAAAACAGGTGTATGGCGCGTTTGGGATGAGGATGGAAAGTTAACCAGTGAACGAAATTATAGTTCCAATTAGATTACGGATTTCTGTTTGGTAATCTAATAGAAAACAGTACAGTAGTTCATGGCTTCATTCTTAGAACTTAGCAATAAATTCGACTGTAAATTTGTCGAAATGAGCTGGAAGTGCTTTTTTAAAATATTTCTCATAATTGAGCCTTATCTCAGCTTTAAACTGTTTTGGCTCGAAACTGAAATTAATACCGGAGGTTATACGGTTAGCAATTAATTCGCTGGTTTCGGCTACTTCTTTTCCCATAAAATCCCACCTTAGCGTTGGGCTTATAATTTGAATCATTTTAACATTTGTAAAGAAATTGTAATACGAATGAACATAAAACCCATACTGGTTTTGAGCTATAAAACCTGTATCAGTAAAATGCCTGTGTAGAAATTCTGTTTCAATTAATAATTTGTCGGTTTGATAACGCATTTCGCCACCTATCATTGATAATTTATTTTCGAGAAGCGTTGAGCCCTGGTAGAAATTTCCAACTAACCTGAAATTTTTCACCGGCCCAACTATCAATCGTGTCGAATAATTAGGTTTGTCAATCCATTGCGGATTGTTATTTCCGGTACCGTTCATGGCAGCTACCCAAAAATCAAAGGGGACATGGAACTTAAACTGGTAGTTCACAACTAATCCGATATCTCTTAACTCATTGTTTACATATTTAGCAACGAATGAGCGGTTTGCAAAAATATTCTCAACAGGGTTCCGTAAATAATCTGTGCCAAAAGGCACTTTCCGCTGACCCAGATACACGTCCATGTTTTCAACAGGGGTTACCTTCACATACGCATCGAGCATCTTAATTTTACCCTCGTCAGATAAATCGACCTCAACACGGTAGCCAAAATACTTATTTATATTTCCTCTAGCTCCAAATCGTGCATTGCGTACTTCAAAGCGCATTTTTTTACTTTCGAGATCATATTCAAATTTGGTTTTAAGCGAACCATCGATTTTAGGTAAGTATATATTTTGCGTTGGTTGGTCGGGCGTTTGTGCAAATCCATTGATAAAGATGAAAGAAGTAACGAGGACGATAAAAATCGCTTTTTGTAGCATCGGTATTATTTTGTGCAAAAATATCGAAATATTAATAGAATAGTAAAAGCCGTAACAAAAAAAGGCCGTACTTTTTAAAAGTACAGCCTACAAAATATTTTTGATGAATAACTTATCTTACAGCATCCAACTTTATGTCAATGTTTTCCTTTGAACTAGGATTGAGTTTAATGTTTTCAACCAGACTGCTTTTGTATGAGATCAACGATAAAACAAGATTATAATTACCTGGTGCAATTCCATCTACAGTAAATGAACCATCAAGATCTGTATACACTTTCAGATTAGTTCCTTCAATCGATATTGCAACACCTGCAAGTGATTCGCCGGTTTTGATGTCTAATACCTTTCCTGAAATACTTGCTTTAGCACTTGCAGCAACTATAACAACTTCACCAGCCGCAAATACAATGTTACTTATTATCAGAACAAGTACTATTATTGCAATGCTTAATATTCTTTTCATAGTTCAACAGTTTTTTTATGATGCAAAAGTAACAGAGGTTTATTACCCAAATGTTACGCCTAAATTAAATTAATGTTAAGAATACTTAGATAAGCAATACTTTAAGACTCCATTTTATGGTGTATTACGGCTAACTGCAATGCTTAATACTGATGGTTTTGATATGAATGGCAAACGGGTTAGGCGTTTGATGAAACTCATGCATTGGCGAACTATTTTCCGGGAACCACGCACTACGATCTCAAAGAAAACGGATTACAAATATCCATAATTGATAAGAGGATG
>CAIJPI010000225.1 GCA_903822525.1 uncultured Bacteroidales bacterium
ATATACTGCAGGCTGAAAAAGAAAGCTGCTCCTAATGCCAATGAAAGAAAATAGTAATTGTCCATCAGCAGGTTGGCCCATGTACGATGGCTATCATTGAGGAAACCATAAACCAGCCCAATAACTCCAAGGCCCATGAGCCCGTAGGTTATATAATAAAATTTCTTCGTAAATATTACTTTGGTATCCATATACGTGGAGCTTATTTAATGTTCTTTTGAAGATTATTCTTAACGTAGAGGGCTATCTTCCATCTGTCGTCGGGCAAGATTTGCGGTCCATGAGCACCCATAGTATTGAAGCCTGCCGTTATAACGTGGTAAACTTCGCCGATAGGTGCAATAAGCATACGTTCCGAAATCAAAGATGCCGGCTGCAAGGTAAATTTACCGCTTGTATATAAGTGTCCATCACCTTTTCCTGCTGTACCGTGACAGTTCTGGCAATAAATAACAAACATCTCTTCTCCGCGAACCAGGTTTGTATCGCTGGATTCTAGTTTACAAACAAGTTCCTTGCCTGCAAGTAAGCGCCCTTCGGGAGTTGCCGGATACTGGTAAGGTATCATTTCGCGTGGAATGGAACCCAGAACCGGTAACTGCATGGTTATGCCGTTTTTCGCACCAATTGAAGGTGCATAGGTTTCATAAGCTAACGAATGCGCCATATCCGGGAAGTACTCATATCCTTTCTGAATACGTGTGCGGTCGCACGAAGTAAAAAGTAATGCCGAAAGTGCAATAGCCGCTGTTAACCTGATTGGGGCTTTACTGAAATAACCCATATGAATATGTTTTTTACGTATCATTATTAAAGTTCCTTTTCGTATACTTCCGATGCTCCGCTTGCTTTCAGCGTTTTCGAAATGGCTTCGAATCCACCACCAGCAGTAGCTTTGTTGAACAGGATCACGAATTTATCATCCGTAGCACGTTCGTCGGGAAGGATATATTTCTTACCGGGATATATGCGTGCCCTTATCGAAAAAGTGAATAAACTCAAAATCGTTATGGTGAGAATAGTAAGCACCAGCGTGATTATGATAAAGGAAGGAAATGCGTTGGTTGGTTTTCCTCCATAATTAATAGGCCAGTCAATTACCGAAGTCCAATATAAAAATGAAAGTACACCAACCACTGCCGCCGCACCATAAATAAAAGCTGCAGTAGTAAACCTTGATTTTCGTTTTAAAGCATCAATAGCTTCCATTACCGGGTAGGGTGTGTAAATTTCATCGATAGTGAAGTTTTTGCTTTGGGCTCCTTCAATACCTGCCAGCAGATCGCTTTTGCTGTCGAAAATCCCTATTATATGTGTATTACTCATTTTAATTCTGTGTTTTAATGTTTTTCCGTTATTTCGGTAGGTTTCAATACACTCTTTACTTCGCTGATTGCAATCATAGGTACGAAGCGGAAGAAGAACAATACACCGGTAGTGAAAATCCCGATAGTACCGATATAGATGCCAATTTCAACCCAGGTTGGTGAGTATGTTGTCCAGGAGGATGGAAGGTAATCCTTTGAAAGTGAGGTGACAACGATATTAAATCGTTCGTACCACATACCAACATTTATGATCAATGAAATAATAAACAAGGCAGTGATATTGCTCCGTATTTTCTTCGACCACATTAACTGTGGAATAATGGCATTACAGGTAACCATAGCCCAGAACATAAAAGAATAATCGCCTGTAATACGGTTATGGAAGAATGTGAACATTTCGTATGGATTGCCGCTATACCAGGCTATAAATACCTCAGTGGCATATGCTGTTCCCATGATAAGGGAAATGAAAACAAGAATCTTTGCAATAGCATTCAAGTGCGAATCAGTAACGTAATCCTCAAGATGATAATATTTGCGTATTACGATCATAAGTGTCATAACCATACCAAATCCTGAGAAGATGGCTCCGACTACGAAATAAGGAGGAAATAATGTTGAATGCCATCCTGGAATTACGGAGCTGGCAAAATCGGTTGATACAATAGAGTGAACAGAAACAACCAGAACAGCGGCAATACCACCGAGCACGTAGCTTAAACCTTCGTAACGCAACCATTCTTTGGTTGACCCGGTCCAGCCAAATGCCAGGAAACCGTAAATCGCTTTTTTCAGTTTGGTTTTAGCCCTGTCGCGGATGGATGCAAAATCAGGAACCATTCCGAAATACCAGAATGAAGCCGAAATAAGCAGGTAGGCGCTGATAGCGATAAAGTCCCAGAAAAGTGGTGAGTTAAAGTTTACCCATAAAGGTCCACGGGTGTTGGGGTAAGGGAAAATGTAAAAAGCAAGCCAAACGCGTCCCATATGAATAGCCGGGAAAATAGCGGCACAACCCACAGCAAATACAGTCATGGCTTCAGCTGCACGGTTGATGGATGTACGCCATTTCTGCCTCAGTATAAGCAGGAAAATGGAGAAAGCGGTCCCGGCATGCCCGATTCCGATCCACCAAACAAAGTTGATGATTTCCCAGCCCCAGGCTACAGAATTGTTAACAGCCCATGTACCCAAACCATATCGAACGGTATAGTAAAGTGCAAAAATTCCGAAACTGGCCATTGTAAGACTAATTGCCAGCGCTACTTTCCACCAGCCCGGCGTTTTATTGTCAATCGGCGCAATAATGTCGCTGGTGATCTGGTGGTAATCCTTGTTCCCCAGAATCAGCGGACCTCGTACTTCAGCTTTATACATATTTTATAAGGTATTGCGAATTTATATTTTATGTTTATTTTATATTTTGGAATGCAAAATGACAGCTTATGCCTTTTTGTTTTCTTCTTCCCGGTTACGAACTTTTGTCAGGTAGCCTACCGAAGGTAGCGTGTGCACTTCTTCAATCAGGTTGTAATTACGTTGGTCAGTAAACAAATCGATAAGTTTGCCCTGCTTGTTATTCGTATCGCCAAATATGATTGCTCCGGCAGGACAAACCTGCATACAAGCAGTCTTGATATCTCCGTCAGCAAGCTCACGGTTTTCAAGTTTAGCCTGAAGTTTCTTTTCCTGTATACGCTGAACGCAGAACGAACATTTTTCAACCACACCACGCTCACGAACGGTTACATCCGGATTCAGAACCATGCGGCCCATATCGCTGTTCATGTTATAGTCGAAAGCATCGTTGGTTGCATAACGGAACCAGTTGAAACGGCGTACTTTATAAGGACAGTTGTTAATGCAGTATTTTGTACCAATACAGCGGTTGTATGCCATCTGGTTGAGGCCTTCATTGCTGTGGTTGGTGGCTGATACCGGACAAACATTTTCGCATGGAGCATTATCGCATTGCTGGCACATCACCGGCTGGAAATAAACCGAAGGATTGGCTATGTCTTCTGAATAATACCTGTCCATGCGGATCCAGTGCATAATACGTGTCAGGGCAACTTGTTGCTTTCCAACAACCGGTACGTTGTTTTCTGCCTGGCATCCAATAACACAGGCACTACAACCTGTACAGGCATTGAGGTCGATAGACATACCCCAATGATGTCCTTCGTATTTAATGTTTTGATATAGGCTGATATTATGTTTTTCAGTTTCCGCATGCATTTCATTACCTGAATCAGGTTTTTCCTGCCATTCGGTAAGAGTGGTTTCGCGAACGATGTCGCGGCCTTCCATCGAATAATGCGATTGGGTAGATGCGAGCTCATATTTTTTACCGGTTTTGGTTACTGCGGAGATAGCCATGAACGACTGCCGGTTAATGCCTTCCATTTTCATAAATGGAAATACATTTACGCCAACACCTTCAGCAACTTTCCCTGCCTTCGAACGACCATATCCGTATGCAACTGAAATAGTTCCTTCGGCCTGTCCTGGCTGAATAAATGCAACAAGTTCGAAACCTTCAGCAAGTTTTAATATATCACCTGTAACCACACCAAGCGAGGCAGCCATTTTAGGCGAAATAGCTGCAAAATTGTCCCAGCAAACTTTCGAAATCGGGTCAGGCATTTCCATCAACCAAGGATTGTTGGTATGCTGTCCGTTCCCTAAAGCGATGGTTTCGTAAAGTGAAAGTTCTAAAACCGATGTTTTTACTGCAGCAGCTTTGGCAGCAGCATCAGTAATTGACTGTGATGAAAATGCAGGCTGAGCCGAAGCTACAGGCAATTCAAATATACCTTTTTGCAAAGTATAATTCCAGAAATCAGTACCTGATGCATATTCAGATTGTTTTCCTTTGAAATTGTCCTGCCAGTACTGTTTCAGGTAAGCGTTAAACTGAACGATACTGCCGGTCCATTTTAGCAGGCTATCCTGCACCTGGCGGGTCCAGTAGATATTATTGATAGTAGGTTGCTGCAAACTGTAAATTCCTTTTTTAGGTTCAGCATCGTTCCACGATTCCAGGAAATGGTGATCGGGAGCAACAACTTTACATGCGTTGGCAGTTTCGTCAGCGGATATAGCTGTGCTAACCGAAAGCTCTACTTTTTGCAGTCCATCGAGCAGTAATTTAGGATCACTGTAATTATAAACGGGATTAACATTATAAAAGATAACAGTTCCTGTTTTGCCTTCGTTCATTTCTTTAACAAGAACGGTCATATCTTCATCAATTCCTTTGCGGATGTTGAGTGAAGCTGAAAAATCAATGGTGCTGCCATAGTTCTGAAGCATCTGGTTGATTGCATTTATTACAATCTGAACAGAAGCATCGTTTATTCCGCAAACAACTATTGATTTGCCTTTTGCAGCAATTAATTTTTGGGCAAGCTTGCTTACATCAACAGCCGAAGCAGGAGCATTATAGGTTGTGCCACCGGTAGCTTTAGCAATTTCATTGTACAAACTTAGAATAACTGAAGCCTGCTGACTTGGTTTTATCGGGAAACGGTAATCGGCGTTGGCACCGGTAAGCGACATGCCTGATTCAAAAACAGTAAGCTGTGAAATGGTACGCTTGTCCTTATTCAGTCTGCGACTGGCAGCAAACCTCCTGGTGAATTCAACCGGCATCAGCCATGTTCCGAGGAAATCGGCATCAAAGCTTACAATTACATCGGCTTTATCGAAATAATAATCCGGAATAGTTTGAGTGCCAAAAGTAAGATTATTAGCCTGTAACAATGCTGATGATGACACTGCATCGTAAGTAACATGTTTGGTAGTAGGGTATTTTTTCTTAAACTCTTCAATAACCGAAAGGGTAGAAGGGCTGATTATAGTAGAGGTGACCAGTGCTATTGATTTTCCTGATCCGGATGCGGCTGTAAGTTTAGCAATAACTTCTGCATCAACCATATTCCAGGTTGATTCTTTCCCGCCGATCATTGGTGCTTTATATCTGGCTCCGTCGTCGTAAAGGCTTAAAACAGAACCCTGCACGCGTGCGCTTGTAGCACCGTTGCTTATGGAAGAAAGTTCGTTTCCTTCAATTTTTATGGGCCGGCCATCGCGAACTTTTACCAGAATTCCGTTGTAGTCCTGTCCATCGAAATAAGTTGAGGCGTAATGATTTGCCATTCCGGGGGTTACTTCTTCCGGCTTATTCAGGTATGGAATAGCCATGTTAACAGGATTCTGACAGCTGGTAGTTATAGCTGCTGTGGCAAAGCTGAATCCGCAGAATTTCAGAAAGTTTCGCCTCGATGATGGTTTGCTGTCAATTTCTTCATCAATCAGGTCGAGCAATGATCGGGATGCATCTTCATCTTTCTGACCTGGGTTAATTACAGGAAGGTTTGCTTGCTCTTCAAGACTTTTCCAATATTTCTTTTCCATTTATATAGAGGAGTATAAAAGGTTCTGTTTAATTTTTAAATGTTTGTTAATTTAAAATACCAGGTTTAATAATGGCATTTAGCACAATCAATACCGCCCAAACGTTCAGCAGTTATTTTTTTACCTGCCTTGGCTTCGTCGTGAATAGATTTGAACGATTCGTAATACTTATTACTGTTAAACTGCACTCCTGTGCGGCGATGACAGTTTACGCACCAGCCCATCGAAAGATCGGAAGCCTGTTTAACCAGATCCATATCCTCCACTAAACCATGGCATTCCTGGCATTTAACTTTCCCTACACCAACATGCTGTGCATGGCTGAAAAAGGCATGATCAGGAAGTTTGTGTATACGAACCCATTCAATTGGCTTTCCCGATTCAATGGCCCTGTATATTTTGCTGATTTCAAATTTCCCGGACCGGGTGCCGGCTTTTACTACCTTATGACAGTTCATACACAGGTTAGCGGATGGTATACCAGCTGATTTGCTGTATGTTGCAATTGAATGACAGTACTGGCAATCAATTTTATTTTGCCCTGCATGAACTTTATGTGAGAATTTTATGGGTTGGTCGGGCATATAGTCTTTAGTGCGACCTAGTTTTATCCCTTCCTGAATAGCCATTGTGCCATGAATTCCGAGGCCAGCAATTAGAACCAGAACATGAATTATACGATATTTTATTTTCTTAAACCAGATAAGGTCGGCCAGTGCCAATGCCATGAGTAATCCCATAAAGAGGAAAAGCAATAAACGGGCAGGGAAAGTCTTTTCCCAGGTCATACCTTTTTTGCTGACATCGGAGAGGAATGCAGAAATGTCGTAAATCTCTTTATCCGAAAGTTGAAGGCCTTTGTGCGCTTCGGTCATTTTGGCGGAAGTAGGTGTGCTGAGTACCTGGTAGAGATTTGTTCCGTTTGGCTCCTGCCATGCTTTGGCCAGGTCGAAGGCCGAAGGATTGAAGTTAAGGGTATCAGTTGCTGTGATCGCATGACATGAAACACAATTAAGGGTAGTTCCTTTCTCAAAAGGCAGAACACCAGAGAACAGTCTTTCGCCGCGGAGAATTTCATCGCGCCAGAAACCGTCTTTTTTAGTAATATCAACCGATACCTTTTTAGCTTCAGCAGGTTTGTAGGTTTCAATATAGGTAAGCAACTGATCCAGATCAGCATCCGTAAGGAATTTATGATCCGGCATGGGGATTTTCATGTTTTCGTTGAAAACCTGAACCGCAAGTTTATCGCCTGCTTTTACCATATCCTGGGAAGCCGGAATAAACTTTTTAAGCCATTTTTTATCACGTCGCTCAGTAACTCCCTTGAGCCCCGGCCCGACCAGCTTTTCTTCCGTGAGCTTGTGGCAAATGACGCAATTCTTTTCGAAAATCTCCTTGCCTTTGTTCTGTGCCTGCGAAACTGTACTGAATAGCAGCCCTGCCATAAGCAGAATCAATGGTGCTGCCAGTCTAAAGGTTATCAGTTTCTGTTTGTTGGATGCTTGTAGGTGCATACGAATTTACTGATTAATAAAGTATATAAAATGACAATACGAACGACAGAATTGCTGAGCGCCCGCATGACGTTTCCGATTTAAATGAGTAGGAAGGTGATCTGAATAGTAAAGATTTCTCATTCCTAAGGCTGTAACTTGTTATTCTTTTCACAGCACAGCGAATTTAGATAATTAGCGACCTCCAAGCAAAATAATTTATCTTTATTTTTAATTTCAAACAGTTTAGACCAATTCTAAATAAATATTATCCAGAAAAAGCAGGATTAAGATCCACTAATCCAAATAAATACAATTAGAAATGGAGGTATTACTTAAATTAATTATTTACGGATTTGGGTATAA
>CAIJPI010000226.1 GCA_903822525.1 uncultured Bacteroidales bacterium
AAATAGTACCATCGTTGTTGTTTTGGAATAAATTGACGCCATACGAAAGATTGCCGCGTACACAACGAACAAAGTGTTTTGGACCTACGCTGATACTATACGATTTAATATGTCCGGTACCAAAATTCACCCCAAAGGCAAGTTCTGCTCCGGGCGTTTCCCCGTTTACATTGCCCATTACTCCGGTATATTTGTCGCTACTCCAGAATATTGCGTGACTAAGGTCTTGTTCATCAGTATATTTAATGTCAAAATATTCTGTATCAATATAAGGCCAGCCGACACTTACATTCCATAAAGAGTATAGCTCCTTGATGGTAGGCACGCGCCAGTCGCTGTAGCCGCCATAGTTTTGTTTGTTCAGATTGTCAACTTCAGTCTGAGTTTCTGCCCAGTAATACATACCGCCGAAAGTTGGTTTTTCATAGGTTTTCTGCCATGTTAAACCAGTAACTTCATCTTTTACCGTAAGTCCATCAATGCTTTTGGTATAAACAGGCGCTGTATGAGTAAATTGAGCATCCTGTCCATAAAATGCGTCATTGGTTGCCGAAGCACTGATACTGTTTCCGGTGGCATCCCAAATTCCGGTTTGGCTTGTGCCGACAAGCGAATAGCAACCTGCGTAAGCCGCTTCACGAGGAACGACTTGTAAATCACCGGTAATTGTCGAAGTATCGTCTTTTTTGCATCCTGCCAGATTCATAATCAGAAGGATTAAAAAACCTGTCAGAATGGATAAAAATCTCATTTTTTTTGCTTTTGATTTCATTTTATTTAAGATATTGATCTTTGTTTTCATTGTTTTTGATTTTATGGTAAATGTGTAGCGAAATTATATGGTGTGTAACCTTTTAGAAAATGAAATCAACCGATGCTTTGATTTTATCACTCTAAACGGGGATTATATCACTGAATGTTTTTTGGGAAATGACATCTTCAGCTTACTTTACTTTTCGTTGAAAACGACTGAATTTGAGGGTTTTCCTTAATTATGGCCTGCCTTCTTGCGGGCCTTTCGGACGGGTTGCCATTTCGAGTTCAAGGTATTTAGGGTATAAAGCCGCAGGAATTGCCTGTTTCACTTTCTCATCCCTGGTTTTTGCTAGGGCATCAACTTTTGACTTATCAAGTCTTGCAGGTGGTGTGGCGAGTTTGTCCAGCTCAACAAAAAAATCCTTGAACGCTGCCGACACTTTTTCTTTTTGCGTTTTGTCAAGTTTAAGTGGCTGGCAGATTTCTTTATCCACCAATTTTAAGCGATCTTCTATACCGGGTGGATTCATGCCAGCATTTCCGGGTTGGGAATAACAACTATTTAAGCACAATAAAAAGACGATAACTGTATAAACCAAATTTGTTTTCATAACATTACTTTTAAATTGTAAATAATTTGAAAACAAAGTTGAGTCAGGAAAAATCAATCAGAAAATGAAATCAATCGATGGCAGGAATGTGTCACCCAATATTGGGTTTCCGTCACTAAAGGGTTTTGTTGCTTTTTAGATTTCTTAATAGAAAATGTATTTATATCAGAGAACGAGCTTTGGCAAGAAAAATCTATTTTGCCGGTTTAGTGTTCATCATGGAGTTTTCCCTACTGTGTTATTGAAGCTAATCTTCTAAGTGTCTGCCTTTAAAGAGCTGGATTAAACACAGTTACAAATTTTTATTGCCGCATTACCGGCTAAATACAATATCAAATTAATATATTTTAATACGCTTATATTCAGCATTTTATGCAAAATAACTTTAGTGTAAGCAAATTTATCAGGTTCTGTCTATTGATCCGCTTCCTCAATATTAAAACCCCTCAACACCTTCAGTGCATCCGAAACTGATTTCACATTCTGAAATGTGATGCTGAGTTTGCCCGATCCTTCTTTCATACGGCATGAGGAAGTATGCGTTTGAACATATTTCAGAACAGCCGTAAATACTTCGCTTTGATAATAAGGAGAAGCCTCGTTGCTCAGAAAATGCCCGCTCATGATTTGATTGCGGAGTATCAACTTTTCGATCCCTATGGTTTTCGCCAAACGCCGAAGCCTGATAGCATTGAGCAGTTCCTGTGTTTCGGCAGGAACAGGCCCGAACCTATCGATCAGCTGTTCCTGGAAAGCAAGCAGGGCTTCTTCTGTTTCAAGGCTGTCAAGTTCCTTATACAGGCTTAGCCTTTCGGTGATATTGGCAATATAACCATCCGGAATCAGGATTTCGAGATCGGTTTCAATCTGGCATTCCCTTACAAACCGGGTATCAGCTTCTTCTGCGTATAAGTCAGAATATTCAGCAAGTTTCAGCTCATGCATGGCTTCATCCAGAATTTTCTGATACATTTCGAAGCCGATTTCAGTTATAAAACCGCTTTGCTCAGCACCCAGTATATTTCCTGCTCCACGAATATCGAGATCGCGCATGGCGATATTAAAGCCACTGCCAATGTCGGCAAATTCCTCTATAGCCCTGAGCCTTTTACGTGCTTCATCGCTCAGCACCGATAACGGCGGAGCAAGCAGGTAACAGAAAGCTTTCCGGTTCGACCGGCCTACACGGCCGCGCAACTGGTGCAGGTCGCTCAGCCCATAGTGATGTGCGTCATTTATAATAATGGTATTGGCATTTGGAATATCGAGCCCGGATTCGACAATAGTGGTGCTGACCAGCACATCAAAATCACCTTCTACAAATCCAAGCATAACTTTTTCAAGCTGATGGCCGTCCATTTGTCCATGTCCGACGCCCACGCGCGCATCAGGCACCAGCCGCTTTATAATTCCGGCAAGATCCATCAGGTTCTGTATCCTGTTGTTCACAAAAAATACCTGTCCACCCCTGGCTAATTCGTATCGGATGGCATCGCGAACAATTTCTTCATGAAAAACATGGACTTCGGTTTGCACCGGGTACCGGTTTGGAGGGGGAGTATTGATTACACTCATATCGCGGGCACCCATCATCGAGAACTGCAGGGTGCGCGGAATAGGTGTCGCTGTAAGAATCAGGGTGTCAACATTAACCCTGAGTTTTTTGAGTTTCTCTTTGGCCGAAACACCGAATTTCTGCTCTTCATCAATTATCATCAACCCAAGATCTTTAAACTTCACATCGGCACTCAGTATACGATGGGTGCCAATAAGGATGTCGGTTTTGCCTTCCTCCAGCTCTTTCAGTGTCTGGTTTTGCTGCTGTGTACTCTTAAAACGGTTAATATAATCAACGCGGCAAGGCAGATCCTTTAACCTTTCGGAGAAGGTTTTAAAATGTTGAACAGCCAGAACGGTGGTAGGCACAAGAATAGCCACCTGTTTGCTGTCGGCAACGGCTTTGAATGCAGCCCTGATGGCTATTTCGGTCTTGCCAAAGCCTACATCGCCGCATATAAGCCGATCCATGGGATGATCTGCTTCCATATCCCGTTTAATATCAAGGGTTGATTTAACCTGGTCGGGAGTATCTTCATAAATAAATGAAGCTTCAAGTTCGTGCTGAAGATAGGTGTCGGGCGTAAAGGCAAATCCCTTTGTAGCGCGGCGTTCGGCATACAGTTTTATCAGATCACGGGCTATATCTTTTACCCTGGCTTTGGTTTTAGCTTTCAGTTTATTCCAGGCATTCGATCCCAGCCTGTCCATCGAAGGAACATGGCCTTCTTTACCCGAATATTTCGAAATCCGGTGAAGTGCATGAATGCTGATATACAGCAAATCGTCATTCTGATAAATTATCCTGATAGCTTCCTGCCATTTCCCGTTGTTGTTAATCTTTTCCAGTCCATCAAAACGTCCGACCCCATGATCGATATGTGTCACATAATCGCCTGGCTTCAGGTCGTACATCTCCTTCAATGTGAGAGCCTGCTTGCCGCTGAAACTTTCTTTAAGCCTGAATTTATGGTAGCGGTCGAATAGCTGGTGATCCGTATAACATGCAATCCCAATGTCCTTGCTTATAAATCCTTCGTGCAAAGAAAGGTTTATACATACAAAATCGAGAGGTTCGTCAGCCGGATGGGCTTTTTCAAGGTCTTCGAGAATAGTATAAATACGTTCCACCTGTTTTGCACTGTCGGCAAGGAGTACATTCCGTATTCCTGAGGCAGCATTCCGCTGGAGTTCAGCCAGAAAAAGGTCGAAGTTTTTATTAAACGATGGTTGCGGGGTAATGTGGAAATCAGCAGTAAAAGTGTGTTCGAAAAATGTATGTTTACCAAATTCAACGATATTGAAACCGGTCAACTGACGCAGAAACGTATCCCTGTCGGTAAATAATTCTGTTGGCGGCAGATGCTGCACCACACCGGTAAGTGCGTCAAAAGCTTTGCAGGCTTTTTCAAATTCTCCCTCAACGCGCTCGGAGGCAAAGCCGGCATCGTGGAGCCAGAGTATAGCATAGCGGGGAATAAAATCGAGGAAGGTTTCGCGGCTTTCGACCAATGCACGGTCCTGAACATTGGGGACAATTGTGATATGATCCAGTTTGTCGATCGAGCGCTGCGTAACCGGGTCAAAAGTCCGCAACGATGCTACCTCGTCGCCCGAAAACTCAATACGGTATGGATTGTCGTTGGTAAACGAGAAAACATCGATAATACCGCCCCGCAGAGCAAACTGTCCGGGCTCGACCACATAATCGGAGCGTATAAAACCATACTCGTCGAGCAGGTCATAAATAAAATCGAGGTCAACGGTTTCGCCACGCTTCAGCTTCAGGGTCGATTTCTCGAGGTATTTTCGGTTTACAACCTTTTCGGTAAGTGCCTCAGGGTACGTTACAATAATAGTGTCCTTACCCCTTGTACTGATGCGCTTGAGCACTTCGGTGCGCATAAGAACATTCGAATTGTCCTTTTTTTCAGGTTCGTATGGTTTTTTATAGGAAGTAGGAAAGAACAAAACATGGCGGCGGTGAAAATTTTCGTCTGTATCGCCCAACAGGTTTTCGAGGTCGTTGCAGAAATAAACTGCACTTTCTTTGTCACTGAGTATGACCAGATGAATGCCGGATACGGATTTATGAACAGCAGCAATAGCAGCCGAAGCTGATGACCCAAGCATACCATTCAGCGAGATTCTTTGTTTTTCGCTGTTTTTGAGAAGTTCCGTTACCTGCCTGATACGGGTATCACCTTCAAAGGATGAAAGCAACTGCGATGCTGAGAATACTTTTTCAACAGGTCCGTTAAGTGGAACCAATGCTGAATTTTCATTTGTATTCATGAAAGAATTATAAATGCGTAAAGCCGGAAATGTGAATTACCGGCAGATTTAATTTGAAGCAAAGGTAGTAAAGATTTTTTACCCGGAGCTGATCAGGAGTGCAACTCAATTGAATACCCAGCCTGATATTTCAAGCATAAATCCAACTTTGCGATAGCCCGGGCATGCCGAAAAATATCATCCAGATTTCTATTGCTATTCCACTCATAAAATTCTATATTTACAGTTCCCTGCCTGATCAATACAAAGTCATATAACTTATTTATTTACAATAATTTAAAAATGGAAAAGAGTATAAAAGGAACCCGAACCGAGAAAAATCTGCTGAAAGCATTTGCAGGCGAGTCGCAAGCGATGAATCGTTATCTTTTTTTTGCGAAAGCGGCAAAAAATGAAGGCTACGAGCAGATAGCTGCCATCTTTGAAAAAACCGCATGGCAGGAGCAACAACATGCCAAACGATTCTTCAAATTCCTCGAAGGTGGTGAAGTGGAAATTACAGCTTCTTATCCTGCAGGAATAATCGGCACAACATCCGAGAACCTTAAAGCGGCTGCCATGGGCGAAAACGAGGAGTGGACTTTGTTATATCCTGAATTTTCAGAAATAGCCAAAGAAGAAGGCTTCCCACAAATTGCAGCAGCTTTTAAAATTATTGCCAGGGTTGAGGCAGAACACGAAAAACGTTACCTCCGCCTGTTTAATCGCCTCGAAACCAACGAAATATTTAAACGTGACGAAGGCACTAAATGGGAATGCCGAAATTGCGGGTATATTCATGAGGGCAATAACCCTCCGGAGAATTGCCCGGCCTGCCAGCATCCGAAATCGTTTTTTGAAGAGAAACAGGAAAATTATTAATTCCTAAGTAACTATCTAAAAATGATAAAAACTACTTTCAAGCCGCAAAACCCTGTATTTCTGTCACATTGAGCGAAGTCGAAATGCACTCGTTCAACGCTAAAACGAAAATATTGAGATGATTTATTGGGCTTCGACTCCCCTACGGCAAGCTCAGGACAGGCTTCTCAGCCTGTCAGTAGATTGAGCTAATAACTTGATAAATCAATTCAATTTTAAAATTTAGTCTCAAAGACTGAAAAGGCTGCTATCCTCCGATAGCAGCCTTTTTCAGTTTTCGATATAACCCTCTCAGAAACTATTTACCGGGAAATAACCGAACTATTTGCCAACAGTAACAACGACGCCTATTTTCATTTTGAGACCACTGTTAATATCCTGACTATCCGTTGAATTCATACTTTTACCATCCTCGGCTTTAAATTTTAAAGCACTATAATCATACCCTACAAACAGATCGAGTCCAACATTATCATTCAGAAAATATGTGGCGCCGCCGCCGAACCTGTATGTGGATATGGTATTTTTCTGCTCATTCGATCCGTCCCAGCCTTTCTTTCCTGATCCAAAACCTAAACCGGCAGAGGCATAAGGCCATATCTTTTTATGCTCCAGAATATAGTACCTCACAAATGGCCCGACTGTAAAGGAAGTGCTTTTCCAGGTATCGTTGTCATCGACAGATACGTCCTTATAGTACTGATAATCCATTGATAAACCCACCGAAAGCTTATTCATAACAAAATATGCTGCTTCAGGAGTAAAATTAAACTCAGTGTATTTGTATTCACTCACCAGCCCATTACCCGATGACCCCCATTTTTCTTTCCCTATATCTAAGCCAAGGTTGCTGGAAACTGCTAATAACCATTTGCCCTTTTCAACCTGGGCAACTAAAATGCTGCTGCTAAAAAGCAGAAACAAAAGAACTATACATTGCTTTTTCATGGTTCACGATTTTATATAATTAGTATTATAATGAAAGAGATTCAGGAAATTCCGATCCTGCATTTTATTTTGTGCCAAGGCTGAGCACAACACCAATATTCATTTCGAATGAACCAAATTTGTCCTTGTTATCGCTACTGGCGTTAACTTGACGGGAAGCGTTCTCAACTGTTTTATCTGTCCAGGCATCATAGTCATAGCCCATGAAAATGTCAAAGCCAAAGCGTTCGGTAACAAAATAGGTAGCGCCTGCACCCAGCTTGGTGGTAAAAAAGGTATATTTTGACTCAAAATCCGGATTGTAACTATTAGTATAATTTTCTAATCCAAAACCAACACGGCCTTCGGCATACGGCCAAAAGCCTTTATAATCCAAAAGATAATAACGGATAAAGGGTCCAACAGTGATCATGGTGCTGAAATCCTTATCCCCGCCATCGTACTTGTTCGAGCTTCGGTAAAAATCAACAAATAATCCTGCCGCGAGCTTATCCGTTACAAAGTACCCTGCTTCCGGCTGCAGACTAAATGTTGAATATTTATAATTCTCAGTGGTGGTACCCCCTGATTTGTATTTATTCTTGCCAATATCCAGTCCAAGGTTGCTGTAACCGGCAACAAGCCATCTGCCCTTTTCGGTCTGGGCAAAAATGATACTACTTCCTGACAGAAATAGCAGTAAAAAAATTGCTCTCTTTTTCATAGTAAGTGGTTTTTTAGTGGTTAGGTTAAATATTAAAATCAAACAAAATAACAAGTCATAACATGCTGATTCGAAATCCATACACCATCAACATAGTTCATTCTAAATTTGCAATTACATCATAATCTGCAGCATACAATTGTTAACTTAATATTTATAATACTGATAATCTGCATTTTATAACTTTGTGCAAGTATGAAAATCACGTTAGCAATGTTCGCCCTGAAGCAGTTTAAAGCCGATCGGCATCTTATTTTTAAAGAATTATTGCTTAATAAACTCCACCCTGCGGTTTAACGCTTTATTGGCGGGTGTATCGTTTGGTGCTACCGCCTGGCTTTCGCCCATGCCGTCGGTAACCAAGCGGTCGGCATTCACGTTGAATGTGTTGGCCAATTCATTTTTTACCGAAGCAGCACGTCGTTTCGAAAGATCGAGATTAGCCGCATCAGCACCGTCAGCATCGGTATGACCTACAATTTTTACTTTTACATCGGGTACTTCGTTCAGGATAGCAGCAATTTCTTTTAAAGTGCCGTATGATTCAGGTTTTACGACATCTTTATTCACATCGAAATAAATACCATAAGTAACCAGTTTGCCTTCGGTCATCAGTTTATTCCGCATATCGGGAGCGCCAACGGCCACTCTCACATTGCTTACCATGGCAGCACCTTCTTCAAACCTGATCCTGTCTATTTTAATGCAATCAACCGGTAAGCCTTTGGGAAGGTCGAATAATTTGTTCTGGTCCTGGTAGACACGGATCCTCGATTTCTGGACCCAGACGGCGATATGGTATTTCAGGTTTTCTCTCTGTTTGAACAATTCTTCTTCTTTAGTTCCACGCAATCCAAGTATCTGGCAGTCAGCCTTATTAAGCCAGGTACTAAAGGATGGCCTTCCAAAATACTCAACTGTAAAAAGGAAACCGCCCTGACCGGGTGCAGAACCATGGTCATAAGCTTTAATGTTATTGGCCTGCATCATACGAAACTGATACCCTGCCATTCCAGTCCCTTCCGGCTTGCGGATAGGGATTACATCAAATTCTATAGTGTAGTTATCAGGTAATTTCAGGATTGCATCCGTCCATATAGCCTCGTTGGTGGCAAACTGCATCCACTGACCAGGGAAAAGATTAGTGGTAACCACCTCGGCCGAACCATTAGTATTCCATAAAGCAGGGAAATCTCCTATGGCATCCTGGCTGAAATCTTCATAGAATATCACCTTTTCGCCTGGGATAAAGTCGTATTTGGAATAGGACTGTAAAGCAGGTTGTACGGGCTTGTCATCCGCCGGAAGGGTTTTATCTGCTTTTTCTTCGCCGGGTTTACTTTGGGTGTCTGTTTTATCGTCCTTATTTTTGTCCCCTTTCGCCCCTTTTTCGACTTTGTCGAGACCTTTGTCGATACCACGGTCAATTTTATTGTTAACCCGGTTTATTGCTTTGTTTTCGATTCTCCTGGGCACATTGATGATTTGTGCAAAAACACTGAATGTGAGCCCAAAAAGAAAAAGTGTAATGATTAACCTAACAGGAACTTTCATGATATTAAAGATTGAGGAGTTAAAATGTAATGCTATGGGATTATAATGATGATGGAATTATAATGACGACAGGATTAATTCACTCTGATTCTTTAGATATCCAAGTATATTGAGAATTTATATAAAGTATATATATGTAATAGTGGCGTAAATATAGCATATTATTCAGGAAAATGAACCTTAAATGGTAAAAAAATCATTTTTTCAGATTTTGTTTTTCGAACTTCTAAACAAAGCATTGTACTATATATTTTTTATTGCGGATATTACAGAATATCAAATTTTAATTGTGTACTCCGGTGAACAGATAGGAGCTGAATTGCATGAAACATACAGAAAACACAGCGGTTCATTTTATTGAACTATACAATCCTGCTTACTAATGGATTCAAGCAAAACGTTGCTGATCGCATAACACAGAAGCAATCGATACATACTGCAGTGCATAATAAAAAAAATGGCAGCCCGTAACAGACTGCCATTAAAAAATACTGATTCAAACTCATTACAGCCCTGAGGCATTCCCCGGGCCTACATTTTTCCTTTAAAATCTTTTGAGAATTCGTTCATAAACTCCTCGGCCCTGATCACCATTTCTTTTGACCCGATAAATACCGGAGAGCGCTGGTGCAGATCGTAAGGATCGATGTCCATAATCCGCTTGAATCCATCAGATGCCTTGCCTCCGGCCTGTTCAACTATAAATGCCATTGGTGCAAGTTCGTACAACAACCGAAGTTTGCCGTTTGGATTTTTTATAGTTCCGGGATAAATAAAAATACCTCCGCGGATCATATTCCGGTGCACGTCAGCAACTAACGACCCAATATAACGGGTGCTGTAAGGCCTGTTTGTTGCCTTGTCGTCGACCTGGCAATATTTAATATATCTCTTAACCCCTTCAGGAAAAGAAACATAGTTGGCTTCGTTTATGGAGTATATGGTTCCGTTCTCAGGAATTTTCATATTGGGATGCGAAAGGAAAAATAAGCCTACCGTTGCATCATAGGTAAACCCGTTAACACCATTACCTGTTGTATAAACCAGCATAGTTGAACTGCCATACATTACGTATCCTGCTGCTACCAGGTTATTGCCGGGTTGCAGAAGATCGTCAAGCGAGCCCGATGCCCCCACCGCCGTAATCCTTTTGTAAACGGCAAAAATGGTTCCTATAGGTATATTGACTTCAATATTCGACGATCCGTCAATCGGGTCGAAGGCAACTACATATTTACCTCCCATCGAATACTTATTCCCAAAGATAATCATGTCCTCATTTTCTTCGGAGGCCAAAGCCGCACACTGTCCGCCATGTTTAAGGGCATTGATAAACTGTTCGTTGGCAAATACATCAAGTTTTTTCTGATCTTCCCCCTGAATATTGGTAGTCCCGAAATACCCGTTAATATCTGCCAGACCGGCACGGCGGATTTCACGGTTCACAATCTTGGCAGCTATGCCAATATCGTTGAGCAAACGGGTCAAATCTCCTGTTGCATCAGGATATTCCGACTGCTTTTCGTTAATAAACTGAACAAGTGTTTTCATTGGCATAACAAATCCCTTTCAAAATAGAATAACATAAGTAGTACTGATCCGGCTGCCGATCTGAAATTTTCAAAAGAGGCTATGATATTGGCCGTTCAAACAAAAATAGTACTTTTACCATGCAAAAACACATTATGATAAAGGTTTTTAAATTCGGCGGGGCTTCCGTGAAAGATGCTGATTCAGTGCGTAATGTAGCTGCCATTCTGAAGCATCATGCTCCGCAGAAACTGACAGTTATTGTTTCGGCCATGGGCAAAACCACCAATGCGCTCGAAAAAGTGCTGAACGCGTGGTACGAAAGCGACGAACGGCTCAATACATATATCCACGATGTTATTCAATACCATCAGGATATTACCAGTGCGTTGTTTCCTGATAAAAACCATCCGGTACATTTTAAAACCGATCTGCTGTTTGGGGAACTCGAAGGACACCTTGATACACCCCCGGCGCTGAACTACGATTTCGACTACGACCAGGTAGTTAGTTTCGGCGAACTGATCAGCACAACCATCATCAGCGAATTCCTGATCAGCGAAGGTTTTAACTGCCGCTGGTTTGATGTTCGCGAACTGATCAGTACCGATAACTCCTGGCGTGAAGGAAAAGTGAACTGGGAAACAACCGGTTTGCAGATCAGGGAAAAAGTTTCCGGTTTCCTGGATAGCTACAACAGTATGCCGGCCATTGCCCTGACCCAGGGATTTCTGGGCGCAACTTCCGACGGTGCCACTACCACTCTGGGACGTGAAGGTTCCGACTATACAGCCGCTATATTTGCATTTGCCCTCGATGCGGCCGAAATGGTGATATGGAAAGATGTTCCGGGCTTGCTGAATGCCGACCCAAAGTATTTCAGCGTCACTGAGAAACTGGCCAGCATTTCGTACCGCGAAGCCATCGAATTAGCTTATTTCGGTGCCACTGTCATCCATCCTAAAACTATTAAACCTCTTCAGAATAAAGATATTCCATTACGGATAAAATCTTTTCTGGTCCCTTCGGACGAAGGCTCCCTGATCCATCAGAATACCTCGGCCGACAGCCTGATCCCTTCATTTATTTTTAAAGTGAACCAAGTGTTAATATCGATTTCACCTATCGACTTTTCCTTTATCGACGAACAAAGCCTGAGTGAAATCTTAGCTGTTTTTGCATCTAATTCAATACATATCAGCATGATGCAAAATTCGGCCATTAGTTTTTCAGTATGTGTGGATACCAACGACCGACGCCTTTCACATCTTTTCGACGCACTTAAAAAAGAATATAAAGTACGCTACAACAGCGGGCTCGAACTCATCACCATCCGGCATTACGATCAGGCTACCATCGACAGGGTGCTGGAAGACGGGAAAACGGTTCTGCTTGAGATGCGCAGCCGGCATACGGCCCAGTTCGTAGTGCGACCTTAAACATAGGACTGGATCAAAGCTCATCGATTTTACTGTGTATTTACTACACCAACCTTCACTTTAAAATATTTTGAGTAATTTTACTGCCCGAAACGAGAGCGGAATAGTGAAGCCTATATTTTATACCCTGTATTGTTTAAAATCAAACCCTTCAAACGCCACAAACTCTTCAAAACTCATACATTAAATACATATCTCACCTATGAAAGGCTCAATTCTTATACTTGCCGGTGGCGGACCTGCCCCGGGAATTAATACCGTAATAAGTTCCGTTGCAAAAGTTTTCCTACGCGACGGATACCGGGTGATCGGACTGCACGATGGATATAAAAACCTGTTTACCGAAAACCCAAGTACTATCGACATCGATTTTGAAACAGCCGACCGCGTGTTCAGCATGGGAGGTTCGATGTTGCGCATGAGCCGTTACAAACCTGCCGACCTCGAATTCAAAACCAGTTTTTTCATCAAGAACGATGTAAAACTCCTGGTAACCGTTGGAGGTGATGATACTGCTTCGACTGCCAACCGTATATCGAAATTTTTAACAGAAAAGAAATTCCCGATTCAGAACATACACGTTCCCAAAACGATTGACAACGACTTGCCGCTTCCCGAAGGACAGCCTACATTCGGCTACCAGAGCGCCAAGCAGGAAGGGGTTCGCATTGGTCGTACCATTTACGAGGATGCACGAACATCAGGAAACTGGTTTGTCGTTTCGGCCATGGGCCGCGAAGCAGGTCACCTGGCCTTCGGTATTGGCGCTGCTTGCCATTACCCAATGATCATCATCCCCGAGATGTTCAATAAAACCAAGCTAACCCTCGATAAAATCACCCGCCTTATTATTTCATCCATTGTAAAACGTAAAATGCTGGGCATCCCTTACGGAGTTGCTATTGTAAGCGAAGGTGTTTTCCATTTTATGAGCGACGACGAAATTGAAGCCTCCGGTATTCAGTTTACGTACGATGAACATGGTCATCCGGAACTCGGAACTGTTAGTAAAGCGCACATTTACAATATGTTACTGCAAATCCGACTGAAACAACTGGGACTCAATGTAAAAAGCCGTCCGGTTGAAATGGGATACGAATTGCGCTGTATCCAGCCAACTGCATTCGATTTGTTGTATTGCAGCTTACTCGGTATTGGTGTAAAGAAAATTTTTGACGACGGTTTAACCGGATGTATGGTAAGTTCAGATCCTACGGGCGATATCTTCCCCTTGTTCCTGAAAGACCTTGAAGACGGGCATGGCAAAGTGAGAACCCGCATGGTTACTATGGATAGCCAAAAAGCCAGGATGGTATTTTTCGACAGTATTCAATACCTGACTGCGGAGGATATGGAAGGTGCCCGCGAGTACCTGAAGAATCCTGAAGAATTCGATTTCATGAAAATTATGGAGTGGTAGCTTATACGGATTGCGGATTGCGGATTACGGATTGCGGATTGCGGATTACGGATTACGGATTAACGTAACAGACACCTGAAAAAGGTGTGCAGACACGTTAATCCGTAAGTTAATTTAGTTACTTTTATGGCTCAAAAATCGTGACTTCCGGTTTTTAACCGGCTCAAAACCTTGCATCTTTCTGAATTTTTACTCACGAAACACAAAATGCTATGCCTCAACTAACACCTTTCAGGGTTTACCGCTACCGATGGACGATACTCAGCATTTACATGTTTTTAATCGCAGTGAACCAGATGCTCTGGATCACATTTGCACCTATAACAAGCGATGCAACAAAATATTACGGGGTTTCGGATATCTGGATAGGAATACTATCCATGTGTTTCATGATCGTTTTTGTAGTGGTTTCAATTCCGGCATCCTGGATAATCGATAAATACGGAATCCGCGTCGGAGTCGGCATCGGAGCTGCGTTTACAGGCATATTCGGACTGCTTCGAGGTTTTGTTACGACCGATTTCGATCTGTTGCTGGTTGCACAGATCGGAATCGCTATTGGGCAACCATTTATTCTGAACGCCATTACAAAATTTGCAGCACGCTGGTTTCCAATGGCAGAGCGTGCCACCGCCGCAGGGCTTGGAACACTTGCCATGTATATCGGAATCTTAGCTGGCATGATACTAACCCCATACCTGATCATAGGTTCCGGAATAGGCGGAATGCTATATATCTACGGTATAATTTCAGTGGTGGCAGCTGCGGTCTTTATCCTATTTGGCAAAGAAGGCCCTCCAACGGCACCATGCCGTCCCGACCAGGAAGAGCGCTCACTTGTTTACGATGGCCTTAAAAATATCTTCAGAATTAAAGATTTCAACTGGTTGTTATTTATCTTTTTTATCGGGCTGGGGGTATTCAACTCGGTAACCACCTGGATTGAAAATATACTGGGACCACGTGGCTTTTCGACAACACAGGCAGGTATAACCGGGGGATTGATGATTGCAGGGGGTATACTGGGTGCCCTTATTATTCCTATGCTCTCCGACCATTACCAGAAAAGAACTCCGTTTATGGTGATCGCACTTGCAGGTGCAACCTTATGCCTTGCAGGTATAACCTTTGCTGCTTCCTACTGGCTTTTGCTCGTTTCAGGAGCAGGCCTGGGGTTCTTTCTGCTAAGTTCAGGTCCAATCGGTTTCCAATACGGTGCCGAAATAACTTATCCTACTTCGGAAGGTACTTCCAACGGCATGCTCCTGTTGATGGGACAAATTTCGGGGATCGCTTTCATTTTTGCAATGGACAGCTTTAAATCTTCCATTACCGGTTCCATGACAATGCCTTTAATCGTACTCATCGCACTTATGGCCATAGGCACATTGGTTTCCACCAGGCTTAAAGAATCATCCCTTATCAGCAAGGAGAGTATTCAAAAGGCAGCCTGACCCATCCCAAACTCAAAACAAACAGGCTCCCGACTATGCATCCTCAAGCCCGGTTGAATCATAACGGCACATACCGCTCAAGCGGCTCAACGGCCATATCCGTTCTTTTCCTGCTCATTTTCCTGTTTCAGTTTTTACAGTTGTCAGCCCAGGAAAAAATCACGGATTCTGCAGTCACAGAGCGTATACAATATATTCAGAAAATGCTTGACCAAGGCAAACCAAAAGCTGATCTGTGGTGGAATGGCTGGCTATATGGTTATACTGCCGCAACAGTTGGGCAGGGAATCATCTTTCTGTCAAATGATAAACTCTCAAACCGGCAGGACATGGTTCTTGGTGCAGCAACCGCCCTTATCGGCGTTGCAGGTCAATTACTTACGCCCATGACCCCGGGCCAGGCACCCGCAAAACTGGCCCTGCTTGGCGGCGATACACCCGAAGAAAGAATTCTCAAACTAAAAATAGCTGAAGAATTATTCGAAGCCAGTGCGAAAAGGGAAAAGGATGGCCGCTCCTGGCAAATGCATGCTGCTTCGGGTGTTGTAAATCTCGGCGGCGGTTTAATCACCTGGCTGGGGTTTAAAAGATCACTGGGAGCCGGAGTTGCAAACTTTGCATTGAACACCGTGATTACTGAAGCTCAAATATGGTCCCAGCCCAGAAGAGCCATAAAAGACTACAAAAACTACTGCGAAAAATACAGGTATGGACTGGCTTATCTCCCCCATACGCAACAGACGCGTTTGTTACTGAATGCATTTCCCGGTGGACTTGCCGTAAGACTTTTATTTTAATGGTTCTACTGCGAATTGAATGGAAATGGTTTTTAAAAAGATGGAAGTCCGAAGGCCGAAGAAAGTATCAATTTGGATTTGGTCCTATCGAAAGCTAACATTTATACAAATGAAATTGGGCAACAAATCCCAATTTAAGGATAAATGAAGTTTTCAGTTAAACTTCTGGCTTCCAACAAAATATTTTTACCCTCTAAATTAGCAGTAGAACCATTTTTATTATTATCCGCCATACTTTATAGTCGAGGATACGCAGAATAGCCTAGAACGGATAAATCTGAAGGCATGTGGTTTTTTACTACTTTCGTTGCATTACCATTGTAGTTTCTGAACACACATAACGGTTTGTAAATGTTTCGCTTAAAGAGAGCGTGATTTCATTATTAACCGAAAACTTATACTAAACCAAGTTTTTATGCCACAGCGTGAAAAAACCGACGAATTTATCCTTTCCCTTCAAACGAGTATTAACACCAATACCTTTGTCAAACTCTCCCTTGGAAATTATAAAGGCAAAGAAGAGAATCTTAAAAATATCTATATAAAACGTATCCTTATTAAAAATGAGGAGAAACTCAGTTTTACATACCGCTACAAAACCCGCGATATTGTAAAGAATTATTCGCCTGAAGAAGGTATAAGCAAAGTAAGTGATTTTCTGTCTGGTGAATTTTACGTGGCTACCCTGTTTACTACTGCATTCGATCTGAGTTTTGAGAACCTCCGCAATACCAAATGGATACTCCGGAAAAATCCCGCAACCAATTCAACTCTTCCGCTAACTGATCACGACCGGAATAAAAACCGACTGATTACTGCAAACGAGAAACCTTATCTTACCGAACTGAAGATCACCGACGAAAACGGGAGAGTTCTTGCCAATTCGCAGGACAAATACAAGCAGATCAATCATTATATTGAGATTCTGAGTACGCTTCTCAAAGAAATTCCTGCCCGGGAAAAGGTTAATGTAGTAGATATGGGTTCCGGAAAAGGATACCTCACTTTTGCCTTGTACGATTACCTTACCCAGGTGCTGAAACTTAATGCTGAGGTCACGGGTGTAGAATTCCGTCCTGAATTAGTTGAACTATGCAATCATATTGCCCAAAAGACGGGTTTCGGTCATCTTGGTTTTGTACAGGGAACCATTGATAAGCACGACAGTTCCGGAACCAACATACTGATTGCCCTGCATGCCTGCGATACGGCAACCGACGATGCCATTTTTAAAGGAATCACCGCTAAAGCTGACCTTATTGTTGTCGCACCATGCTGCCACAAACAAATCAGACGGCAGATGGAGACTCACAAAACCAATAATGATCTGGATTTTCTGACCAAATACGGAATTTTCCTGGAAAGGCAGGCCGAAATGGTTACCGATGGCATCCGTGCCCTGATACTTGAATATTTTGGGTATAAAACCAAGGTTTTTGAATTTATATCCGATGCTCATACACCTAAAAACGTGATGATTGTTGGTATTAAGAATGAAAAATTTCTGGTGGAAGATAAGCGGGTCCTGCAGAAAATAAAAGATGCCAAAACCTATTTTGGTATTGAGTACCATCATCTTGAAAAAATGATGGGGATATAAAAGAATCTTGTTTTCAACAATTATTCCCGAATACGGAATTGTATCTGAAATCGGTGTGAAATGGAATTATTATTCAGAAACTGCGATAAATCAAAAAGCTACCGGTTCTGTCATCCGGTTTCGGTAATCAAAAAAATCTCTTCATTAAATTCCTGAGTGGGAACATTCCGTGACTAAAATACTTGCATTACGCTAAATATAAAGCTATTATATATGGATATAAAGTCCATGTATAACAAGGCTACTTAATCATTATCTGCCGGCTGCCAATTTATCAGCTAATCCATACATTTTCAGCATTAATAAAACCGAACTCAGCATTTTTTATGTAAGTTTGATGAATATTTATTTCTAACTACTATCAATGGGAATCCTTCAATCAAAGCTATCACAGTACAATTTACCTCAACAGGTAATGGCGGCTGGCATTTACCCGTATTTCCGGGTTATTGAATCTGACCAGGATACGGAGGTAATAATAAACGGGAGAAAAGTGCTCATGTTCGGATCCAACAGCTACCTGGGGCTTACCTGCCACCCGAAGGTTAAGGAAGCTGCAAAAAAAGCTATTGATAAATATGGAACAGGTTGTGCCGGATCAAGATTTCTGAACGGAACCCTGGATATTCATATCGAGCTTGAAGAAAAACTGGCCCGGCTAGTAAATAAAGAAGCTGCATTATGCTACAGCACCGGTTTTCAGGTTAACCAGGGTGTAATTTCATGTCTCACAGGCCGCACGGATTATGTGATTCTCGATGAGTTGGATCATGCTTCTATCATCGATGGAAGCCGACTCACCTTTGCCCGGGTGTTAAAGTTTGCCCATAACAATATGAGCGATCTCGAGAGCAAACTCAAGCGCTGCGAGCCTGACAAAATCAAGCTTATAGTTGTTGACGGAATATTTTCGATGGAAGGTGATATTACCAATCTTCCTGAAATAGTACGCTTAGCACAAAAATACGATGCATCGGTTATGGTGGATGATGCACATGCACTTGGCGTGCTCGGAGTAAAAGGCTCAGGCACAGCATCGCATTTTAATCTTACTGATAAAGTGGATCTGATTATGGGAACGTTTTCCAAATCACTTGCATCGATAGGTGGATTTATTGCTGCCGATAAAGATGTGATCAACTATATCAAACATAATTCCCGCTCTTTGATTTTCAGTGCCAGCATGACTCCTTCCTCTGCCGCAAGTGTTCTGGCAGCTATCGAAATTATGGAAGCAGAGCCCGAAAGAATTCAGCATCTCTGGGATCTTACACGGTATGCACAGAAAAGATTTAAATCCATGGGATTCGATACGGGAAAATCCGAGTCCCCCATCATTCCTCTTTTTATCCGTGACGATATGAAAGCCCTGAAAATGACCCGAATGCTTCTCGACGAAGGCATTTTCGTGAATCCTGTTGTTTCTCCGGCTGTTCCAAAGGAAGACTGCCTGATCAGGTTCTCGCTGATGGCAACTCACACTTTCGAACAGGTGGATACTGCTATTGAAAAAATAACATCCGTTGCCTGTCAGCTGGGGGTGCTGGAATGCGAAACTGCTGTGGATAATAGCTACATAAAGTAAATAAAGCCCGGAAGATGACAAAAATTGTATTAATTACTGGTATCTCTTCAGGTTTCGGAAAAGCTACCGCCGAAGTATTAAGCCAAAAAGGGTACACTGTTTATGGCATAAGCCGGAAACAAAACGATGACTTTGCCTCAACGATACAAGTCCTGAAAGCCGATGTTACCGATGCCGATTCGGTCCGTAAAGCCGTTTCAACTTTAGTTGAAAAGGAAGGGCGTATTGACATTCTTATCAATAATGCCGGAATGGGCATCTCGGGCTCTATTGAGGATTGTACGGCTGAGGATATAAACCTGCAGATGAATACAAATTTTTCCGGTTATGTGAATATGATACAGGCTGTTCTGCCTGTGATGCGTAAACAGGGCGGAGCCACCATTGTAAACACCAGCTCAATAGGCGGATTAATGGGACTGCCCTACCAGGGTTTTTACTCCGCCAGCAAGTTTGCCGTTGAAGGCCTGAGTGAAGCACTCCGAATGGAACTGAAACCCAGCCATATAAAAGTTATCGTAATTCAGCCCGGTGACTTCTATACAAGTTTTACAGCAAACCGGAAACCGGTTAAAAATGCCGGTTCAGGCGGTGCTTACGAAACCCAGTTTCAAAAGACATTAGCCGTTATTGAAAAAGATGAGAAAGGCGGCCTTCCTCCCGACTTCCTTGCACTTAAACTTGCACGTATTCTGGAGATGAAGAACCCATGCCATCATTACGTTATTGCAACACTTGAGCAAAAATTTGCTGTTGTACTTAAACGCATCCTTCCCGGATCGTGGTTTGCCGGAATACTTTCGTCACATTACGGCATTAAAGGATAAGATAAACCCGGACAAGCCGGTAAATTGTGCCTGCTCCTGACAAGAGTGACCAGTTTTTTATAATCAGCTCTGACAGTATTGAAAGCAATCAGCTTTATTATTAATACAAACCTCTACATTGCCTTTGCAGCTGTCTGCCTCACAGTGGCTTCGCAGGTTCAGCTGGGCATGCATCCGCAACTCCAGGCTTATCTGGCAGTTGTTTTTTTTGCAAGCCTGCTGGATTACAATGCTCACAGGTTGATTATTGTCCGTTCGAAGCCGGACGCCTTCCAAACAGAAAAATACCAATGGTCGGCTACACACCTGCCTTTATTGAAAATGATGCTTGTATTCGCTGCTGCCGGACTGGCTGGCACTCTGCTTTTAACAGGATTAAAAATCCTTTTTATACTTGCGCCTCTTGCCCTGCTCTCATTACTCTATTCGCTTACCGTTTCCGGAAAGTTGAAACGTAGCTTCCGCCTTCATAAAATACCATTTTTAAAAACTTTTCTTATTGCGATTGTGTGGACTTCGGCCACAGTATTATTACCGGGAATGCTATCAGATCATTCTCCTGGCATTTCCCAGGTCCTGTTAGTGGCTATTGAACGCTTCACTTTTATTTTTGCCATTGCCATTCCGTTTGATATACGCGATATAAAAACAGACTCGCTTTCCGCGATTAATACGGTCCCTGTCGCTCTGGGCGAAAAGAAAGCAATTCAGATCAGCAATGGCACCTTGCTACTTTCCATGGCAATTGCAGTTTTACACTACCAGCAGCAAAACCTGGTTTTTATCATTCCGGCTTACCTTTTTTCGGCAGCCGCTACCCTGATTTTTATGAATAGCCATAAACTTAAAAAACTACCTTTATACCATCATGGAATATTGGATGGCTGCCTGCTGCTTTATGGCTTATTGATCAGCATAAGCTTCTTTTTCCAGCTCAACTAATTCATTATCTGAAATGCAACTGACACCATTTGCTATTTTTACATACAGTGCTTACATTCAGATATTGGCCAGCTTTAATTTAAAAGGTTCTGTTTAAGGAAAATGTGGAAAATCATTTGTGCTTAGTGCAAAGTGCTCAGAGAGTATAACGCAGACAAGTTACAGGATTGATAAATACAAATAAATGATGCTAAGCACATAGCACTATGCACAATGCACTATATAACAGAATCAATTCCTGCTACAATATTCTAAAACAGAACCA
>CAIJPI010000227.1 GCA_903822525.1 uncultured Bacteroidales bacterium
CCCCCATTCCGTACAGCTATGAGACGCCCAATTACTTTTCAAAAGTTCCCAATCCAGCGCCACCGTCTTTTGATAACTGGTTAGGGACTGATGATCGTGGGCGCGAGGTGTTGTCACGCTTAATTTATGGCTTTCGTCTATCCATTCTGTTTGGCTTGGCACTCACCATCGTTGGCGTGAGCGTAGGGATTATCACCGGTTCTTTGATGGGCTTCTTTGGGGGTAAGTTTGACCTCATTTCTCATCCGCCCCGAACTGCAGATTTATCTTTTGGATTCCCGCCAAAACCTATGGCTATTTTCCCGCTTCCCTTTTGAACCAGATCATCGATCCTATTCCGGATTTCCAAAGCCATTTCTGGCTTGGCACAAATAGATAAGGTGTGATAAATGCCTTTATGCTGCATTTTGTCGGCACCAAAAGCCATAACCAGGTAGTCGTAGGTTAATGCCTGGCTCTGACATGTAACTTTACTTTCTGATGCCGAAATCCCTGTCACTTTATCAATGATCAGCTTGAAAGGATATTTTTTCTGAATATTTGCCAACGGCACTTTAATATCATCAAATTCCTTTAAATGAACAGGAACCCAGATGGATATTGGATATAAATACAAATAGTCGCGATCGGAAACAAGGGTAACATCAAAGATACCTTTCTTCTGTAATTCAATAGCTGTTTGCACGCCTGCAAATCCTCCGCCCAGAATTAAAACTTTCTTCATATTAGCAAATATTTGTCATAAAAAATATTGTATCTATTTATTTATGTGCTAGTTATCCAACTTTAAACGCTCACTGATCCCAACCTGTATATATGTCATTTTCCGAAACAGGAATCCAATTAAGTATCCGGTAATTACCGGGCATGGTTTACAATCATGCTCCGGGAATTACCATTCCTGAGAAAAAATTTATTGAATTTTCAGACCGCAATTAAAATCACCGGGACTGATCAGATCGGTTGGTATATTTATTAGAAAGGACCAATGACCGATTTAACGATTTCGAATGTTTCGTCTGATGCGCCATGAATTGCACTGGCAGTGTCAGCTTGCATACCTGCGGTCATTCCGCCCATATTCAACAAGGCTACATAAGTTTTACCATCTTCCTTTTCGTATACCGAAATACGGCAGGGCATTAGTATGGAACTGATCCGTTCGTGATTCTTCTCGAGCATTTTACCCGAATAATCAGCTTTACAAATCTCGACTACCTGCACGGGGCGTACTTCTTTTCCCGATTTTGAAAGTGACTGCTGAAGATTGTGAACTGCAGGATTTTGCCATTCTCTCTTACTGGCTGCTTCAATTAGTTTTTCAACTGTGGCTGCCACGTCATAAGGGCTTACCTGTTCAATGATTAATTGGTTCTCGTTCATGGTCTGATGTTTTTCCTGGTTAATTCAATTCTTTTGCAATTGCAATTGCTGCAATGGTTCCATCGGCAACTGCCGTGGTAATCTGGCGGTATTTCTTGCTTATTACATCGCCAACGGCATAAACGCCTGACATACTGGTTCTCATATCTTCATCTGTCTTTATGTATCCCCAATTATCAAGCACCAGTTTATCCCTGAACATATCAATATTCGGTTTCATACCAATAAATACAAATACGCCATCACTGATAAGCCTCGATATTTTTTTAGTTTTAAGATCTTCTACTTCGGTCACCATTTTGTCGCCTTCGCGTGAAAACGATCGGGGCTCATGCTCAAACAACACACTTATTTTGGGGTTTGCGAATAATTTCTCCTGTGCCTGCTTGTTTGCTGTGAAAGCATCAAACTGATGAACCATGGTGATTCTGCTTGCAAACTTGCTTATAAAGTCAGCTTCTTCAACCGCTGAATTCCCTCCCCCTATCACTACAACTTCCTTATCTCCATAATACTTGGCATCGCAGGTGGCACAGTATGATATACCTTTGCCTTTCAGCTCCCGCTCACCGGCAACTCCCATCAGGTTAGGCGAAGTACCTGTAGCAATTATAATTTTCTTTGCTCTGATAGTCTCGAATTCATCAATAACCACTTCCTTCTTTTCGAGATCAATTTTCGATACATCAACGGCTACTTTATAAACAGTACCGCAAAGCTTTGTTTGTTCCGACATATTGTGCGACAGCAGATAACCCGGCTGAGGATCAATAAAACCGGGATAGTTGGATACTTCGTGTGTAGTAGCGACATGTCCGCCGGGCAGGGCTATATCGATAAGTACGGTATTCACTTTCGACTGACACAGATACAATCCTGCAGTAAGCCCGCCAGGACCAGCACCCAGAATCAATACATCGAACTCCGAAACAGAAGGCGTGATATCCTTTTTAATCTCTTTCACTCTTTCAGCAGATAACATGCTATCCAACTGATGGATAATATCGCTGCGTTTGATGCCACCTGAGAGGGTGTTATCCAGTTGTTCACCATTATCAAAGAAAAGCAAAGTCGGCGATGATTTTACTCCAAGTTTCTCCGCCAGTGGTTTATTTTGCTGCCTGAAAATTTTCAGGAATTTAATATCGTTTCCATAAAGCTTTGCCAGTCCTTCAAATTTTGGTGCAACAGCCTCGCATGGGGGACATTCGGTTGAATAGAAATCGAGTACCACTTTGCCACCGGCAAGTACCTCATTTTCAAATTCGGATGCTGTAATTTCTTTCATTGTTATTTATCAGGTATTTAGCGTTATTAGTAAAGACAAGATAGATGAGCTTTTGTCATTTGATGATCATTCAAAGTCATTTGGTTGTGAGGACAGGCTGTTCGAAATAAGCAGAGAATCCAAGTTCAAGTAATTCTTTCACAGGACGGCAATCGGTTGTACACACACTGCCGGTTCTGTTTTTTGCAACCGAACCACAACCTCCACCACATGCTAACTGCATACTGCAAGTGCTGCATTCAGGGATTGAAGTTACATCACGGTTTTCCCATGCACTTATGAGTTCTTCTTTGCGCGAAACTTCGGGATAGAATGTCCCTAACGATTCATCCTCTTTACCCACTGTAGCTGTGCACGAAAATATGTGTCCTGTATAGTCGAAAGCCCATTCTGTTTTACATGCAGGGCAGGCATCGTATAAAGGATCGGGAAGTGAGTCATTTTCGGCAAGGAATTTCGAAATCGAATATGCCGGTTTATAAAACTCAAGGATATGCGGATGCTCTTTAACCTGACTATAAATAGTTTCGTAAAGCGATATCCGGCTGAAAAGCTTTTCGGAAGTAGCCTGACAGTGGTGCAACTCGTAATTTCGTCCAAGTTGTGTTTTAAAGAACTCACTTTCAGTCCAGCCTTTATCAATGGCAAACTGAGCCATTTCGGGTAATCCAGCGATATTTTCCTTATCAACAACCATTCGCAGGTTCACAGGCAATTCATTCTGCAAACAAGCATCAACTCCTTCTACAATCTTGTCGAAAGTAGCTCCCCCGCCTTTAAGAAACCGTCGTGCATCGTGAACACTTCCTTTACCATCAAGCGTTACCTGA
The DNA here is from genome assembly GCA_903822525.1 of uncultured Bacteroidales bacterium. Taxonomy (GTDB): domain Bacteria; phylum Bacteroidota; class Bacteroidia; order Bacteroidales; family UBA4417; genus UBA4417. The sequence continues at coordinate 3,502 of CAIJPI010000227.1, forward strand.
ATTTCGCGGATGCTGGCCGTTTTGAGG
>CAIJPI010000228.1 GCA_903822525.1 uncultured Bacteroidales bacterium
AAAATAGTCTTGAACCTATTAAAACAGGAAGATTCAACTAAGTTAAGCCTCAGGACGAAAAGACTTAAAGCTGGGTGGGATAACAACTTCTTACTGAAAATTCTAAATATTTAAATGCGTTGACCCTGGAATTAATATAAGAAAATTCTAGTAATTGCATAAAACCACCTACTTTTGATCTAAAGAAGAAGCGAGATATCTACAACATTAGCCTCAAATATTACTCTGTATACTTATGGTTGAAATAATCGGCAAGATCATATTAGGCCTGGGATTAATGTTCACGGGAGTACAGCTACTATCGACTGGACTTAAACAATTGAACAGCAGGCGGTTTCGCAAAACGGCCACCCGTTTTGTATCGACTCGTATAAGAGCACTGCTATTTGGTGTAGGATCAGGAGCGATTATGCAAAGTACCTCGGCGGCTTTGATGATCCTGGCGAGCCTGATCACTGCCGGCCTTATTACTGTTTCACAGGCTATTGCCATACTTACCGGTTTCAGTGTTGGGAATACAATACTGCTGTTCTTTGTTACCATGCACATTGAAGCAGCTGTTACTTTTATTGTAGGAATATGTGGAATAGCCCTTTATTTTTCAAAAAGTGATAAACACCGAAATGCCTTCCTAATCGGGATGGGTTTGGGATTGATTTTTTTCGGGATTGAAATCATGACCGCCGGAGTAAAACCATTAAGGCAGGAAACCTGGTTTACCGGGGCAATGACCTTTAGTATCAGTTATCCATTTCTATCGATCCTTGCCGGAACACTACTTGGATTCATTGCTCAGTCATCAACTGCAGTAGCACTCGTTGCCATAGGACTTGCCGGGGCAAATATCCTTACAGGTCCACAAACCTTCCTATTCATGTATGGTGCAGCTATCGGATCCACATTGTTCAAGGCTATGCTTGGGCAGGGGTTCCGTGGCACATCCCAGCAGCTTGTTAGGTTTGTTAACATATTCAATATTTTCGGGGCGACTCTTTTTATTCTGCTTTACTACGTGGAGGTCAATTTTCATGTTCCATTGGTGATGGCTTTTCTTATTTATCTAACGCCCAGTCTGCAAAATCAGGCTTCAATCGTTTTCCTGCTTTTCAATCTGACATCCGCAATTTTTTTCATAGCAATCAACAAACCTCTAACCGCCTGGCTGGCAAGGAAGTCGCCTCCATCAGAAGCAGAGGACCTTGCGCAACCTAAGTATTTGTTAAATTTCAAGCCCGAAGACCCTGATTCAGGCTTGGAACTTATCCACTTGGAGCAAACCCGAGAGCTTGAGCAGATAGCTGGTTTGTTTTCAACTGCCAGAGACGATTACAACGGTCCAGACCTTGCATCCCGTTACGAAGCTTTTAATTGTCTTTCAAGGGAAGTTGCAGAAGCAAGCGAGACGGTTGCTGCAATGCCCATGAACCACCTAACGGCTAAAGATCATGCCTATTACCAAACCCGGCAGGCAATACTTGGTCAGATTGCTGAAAGTGTTACCCAGGGTGTAGCAACCATTTTAAATGCCCGGGAAAACGCTGCGCTCGAGCGGCTTTCAAATTCCTGCATGGAATCATTGGACTTCCTCATTATATTCGCCATAGATGCCCAGAAATCAAACAACATTGAGGATATAAGCATGTTCAAAAGTCTTAGTTCCGGGAACAGCCCTTCGATGGAACGAGTCCGGAAAGAGTATATTAACAGTGATGCGCTGATTTCGGCTAAAGATAAGGGAGGCATGTTGGATTTAACGATCATGACAGAAAAAATCATCTGGCTCCTCAATCGTCTGATTAGTCTTGTGCCTCCTGATACGGAGAAATAAGTTAATTGAAAAACCAGTTTATCCAATTGACCCTTGAGAGCCAGTTCCTTTCGGAGATAATTCTGAAACAAAAAAAATAACCATCTGTCTATCTAATAGATTTACAGATGGTTACGTTGTTTTTTAAGTCTCCCGGACAGGATTCGAACCTGTGACCCATTGATTAAGAGTCAATTGCTCTACCAGCTGAGCTACCGAGAGATTTGAGGGTGCAAAAGTAACAATTTTTCGTTTTTGTTGATAAAAAATAATTCTTTTCTTCACATTCGCTGTTTGGGTGAAGCTTATACGCGTGCAATTTGTTATTTTTGACCTATGGATTCATCAGCTAATAAACCTTATACGTCGGCACTTAAAGTTAATGAAGGCATTGAACAGCCGTCGTCACTTAATTTATATGCAGCCGAACAGTACAGCAAACCAGGGCGAAAACTGCTTTCTCCCTCACAGTATGTTGAAGGAATAAGCAAAGGAAACCGTACTATACTCAGCCAGGCCATTACTTTAATTGAAAGTGCGCTGCCCTTACACCAGGAGTTGGCCCAGGCTATCATAAGCCAATGCCTGCCGCTTTCAGGAAATTCGGTCAGGATTGGGATCACAGGTGTGCCTGGCGTTGGGAAAAGCACATTTATTGAAGCTTTCGGCAAGCAACTAACCGCCCAGGGACGAAAAATAGCCGTGCTGGCCATCGACCCCAGCAGTTCGCGATCGAGGGGAAGTATACTGGGCGATAAGACCCGTATGGAAGAACTTTCGGTCGACCCGAATGCCTTTATCAGGCCTTCGCCGGCAGCAGGTTCGCTGGGAGGCGTAGCCCGTAAAACACGCGAAACGATAATACTTTGTGAAGCTGCCGGTTTCGACACCATATTGGTGGAAACAGTAGGCGTTGGACAAAGCGAAATTGCCGTGCATTCGATGGTCGATTTCTTCCTGCTGCTGATGCTTGGCGGTGCCGGCGATGAATTGCAGGGCATTAAACGCGGCATTATGGAAATGGCCGATGCAGTGCTTATTAATAAAGCCGACGGTGACAACCTGAATCGTGTAAATGTGGCCATGGCCGAACTGCGCAGCGCATTGCACTACTTCCCTCCTGCCGAATCAGGCTGGCAGCCCGTTTGCGAAGCCTGTTCATCCATCACCAAAGCCGGAATACCGCGTATTGAGGAGGTGATTAATGAATATGTTTCGTTTACAAAAGCCAATGGCTATTTTGCACGCCGCAGGCTGCAGCAGTCGAAGCAGATTATGATGAATGTAATTGACCAGGCACTGCACGATCATTTCTATACTCAGAATGATATCAAAAAACTGATGCTCAAAGTGGAGAAGGATTTACACGAAGAGAAAATCAGTGCCTATGTAGCAGCACAGATCCTGCTGGGGAAATATTTCGGGATAAAAAAATCGTGATAATACCCTTTACAAAGTCTTTTCGCCTGTGAGCTCTCCCACGGCTTTACGCTTTTTACGGCTACGGTCGGGCCATATAAGGGATGCAGCTACACTGGTGCCGAGTATTCCTATAATCACAAGTAAGGAGTGAACCGTTGTGAATCCTACAGCATCGAGCGGGCCATGCAGCAGCATTTTAAATCCGATAAACGATAACAGTATGGCAAGGCCGTGTTTCAGGAAACGGAACATATTGATAACGTGAGCCACCACAAAAAATAACGAACGCAGTCCCATGATTGCAAATATATTGGAGAAAAATACGATATACGGATCCTGGGTAATGGAGAAAATGGCAGGAACCGAATCGACTGCGAAAATAACATCCGTAAATTCAATCACAAGCAACACCACAAACAGCGGAGTGAAATACAAACGCATGTTGTCGTGCTTATTGCGAAACCAGAAGTGCTGTCTGAAATAAGTTGGGTGAACCGGCAGATACCTGGAAACAATTTTTACCACCGGGTGATGTTCAGGATCCACTTTATCTTCTTTGTTTCTTTCGAGAAACATCTTTATTCCTGTAAACACAAGGAATGCTCCGAAAAGATAAAGAATCCATTCGAACCGCTGAATCAGTGCTGCACTGGTAAAGATGAAAATAAAGCGCATAATCACTGCCCCAATAATGCCCCACATCAGAACCCGCTTGTAGTACATTTTCTGTACCCCGAACGACAGGAATACCAGTATCATCACAAATACATTATCAACCGAAAGCATATATTCGATCAGGTAACCGGTAATATATTCGAGGGCCATGTTTTGCCTGTACATTCTGATAACTTCATGCGTATCAGTCATGCCCAGGATGCTGATGGAGTGCCCGTAGGTATCTATCCTGCTTTGAACATCCTGAATGGTTTTCACAGCATGCAGCCGGTCGCCGAAATAAAGCAGCAGGAAATAAAATCCTAACGCAAAACTTACCCAGATAAATGTCCAGATAAGTGCCTCACGAAACTTAACCTCATGGCTTTTCCTGTCGAAGATACCCAGGTCGAGTGCCAGTATGGCTGCAATAAAAACAAGGAAACCGGCAAAAATCAGATGTTCTGATGAAATCATAAGGATGGAATTAATGGCAAAATACTTTAGAAGCGATCAAAATTACTCATTTCGGATGAATGTGCCTTAATATTTTGTTACATGCAATATAAAGTTGCTACTTTTGCCGCACTTTTCGCCAAACTACCTGTATGAAAAACCCTTTTGCCAACAGCCTTACCGAGATGAACCCGAGTTCGCTGGTTCAGTATCTGAACAAGCCCAGTGATGAGTTTACCAAAGCCGACCTGATACGTTATATTGACGACCACAACATTTCGATGATTAATTTCAGGTATACCGGTGGTGATGGCCGATTAAAGACGCTCAACTTCGTGATTAACAGCCGGGAGCATCTCGACAACATACTCTCTACCGGCGAACGTGTGGATGGATCGAGTCTTTTCCCATTTATCGGTGCGAGTTCAAGCGATCTGTATGTTTTGCCGCGTTACAAAACAGCTTTTGTAAATCCCTTTTCTGAAATCCCTACACTCGATATCCTTTGTTCCTATTATGATAAGGACGGTAACCCGCTCGAGAGTTCACCCGAATATATATTGCGTAAAGCACACAAAGCGTTGAAAGAGCGTACAGGTTTATCCTTCGAGGTGATGGGCGAACTGGAGTATTACGTGATCAGCCCCGAGGATAAACTTTTCCAGGCCGCCGATCAGAAAGGATACCACGAGTCGTTTCCGTTTGCCAAATGGGAAGCACTAAGGGCCGAAGCCATGTTTGCCATTGCACAGACCGGAGGCAAAATTAAATACGGCCATTCGGAAGTAGGCAATTTTAAATTCAACGGAATGGAATATGAGCAGAATGAAATCGAATTTCTGCCTGTAACCCTCGAAGATGCTGCCGATCAGCTTGTTATAGCCAAATGGATACTTCGCACATTAGCTTATAAGTATGGTGTATCCATCACATTTGCACCTAAAATCACTGTAGGAAAAGCCGGCAGCGGCATGCATATTCATACCCGCCTTATGAAGGACGGCGACAATGCCATGGTTGCTGATGGCAAACTAAGCGATACGGCACGCAGAGCTATTGCCGGATACCTGCACCTGGCACCTTCATTAACGGCTTTCGGCAATACTAACCCAACTTCCTATTTCAGGCTTGTTCCGCACCAGGAAGCACCCACCAATATCTGCTGGGGCGACCGCAACCGATCGGTGCTTGTTCGTGTACCCCTGGGCTGGTCGGGTACCAACAATATGATATTCCATGCCAATCCGCAGGAGCCTGTTGAACCCAAAGATTTTACAAACAAACAGACTGTTGAGTTCCGCTGCCCGGATGGCTCGGCGGATGTGTACCTCTTACTGGCAGGACTTACCGTTGCCGCACGCCACGGACAGGAGATGGAAAATGCACTTGAATATGCCGCAGACACCTATGTGGATGTGAATATTTTTGATGATGAGCATAAAGAAAAAAGCGACAATCTGGGGCAACTCCCTGTTTCCTGCTGGGATTCGGCCGACAGGCTGCTTGAGCAAAGCGAAATTTATAAGAAATACGATGTTTTCCCACAATCCGTTATTGAAGGCTTCGCGGCAAAGCTCAAAAAATTTAACGACCAGAACCTCCGCGAGGAACTCGAAAATAACGATGAAAAACTGATGGAAATCGTGGAACAGTATTTCCACTGCGGATAGCCATTCTTTATTCTCCAATTTTATTTAAGCCGGTAAATCCGGCTTTTTTTATGCCTTTTTATCATTTATCAGCCATATTGTCATTATAAAGTAATCAATGCTGCCATTATGGCGTATATATTTATCAAAAATTTCAATTTCAGCAGTTGGCATAGAAATTGAAAATTGCTTTATCACAATTCATAAAAGTTAAACTTAAACTAAAAGGAGAATATACCATGAATGCTTACAGATTTGGATTCCGCCCGTTTTTACCGGCTCTGATGAACGAAGTTTTCGAACGTCAGTCAAATGCAACCGAATTAACCTACAAACCTGCCGCCAATGTGCGCGAGGATGAAAAAAGCTACACTATCGAACTGGCACTGCCTGGTTTCACGAAAGAAGAGATTAAAATTAATTGTGAAGAACAGGTACTTACCGTATCAGCAGGCCATCAGCCTGAAGAGGACGTAAAGGGTCCGGCTTATACCTGGAATGAATTCGGATACAAAAGCAAATACGAACGCTCTTTCGAGCTACCGGAAACTGTGGATGCTGACAACATTACAGCAGCCTTCGAAAACGGGATACTGATTGTGTCCCTCCCTAAAAAGGAAGTTCAGCCGGTGAAATCAAAAACGATTGTGATTGCCTGAGCACATTCCTGCGAAATACTACACCTACGAAGCAGCCTGAAAGGGCTGCTTTATTTTTTGGATTTTACTGCCGGTTTAGTGGGTGAAGACGGAAGACGGAAGTCGGAAGACGGAAGACGGAAGACGGAAGGCGGAAGGCGGAAGTCGGAAGTCGGAAGACGGAAGACGGAAGACGGAAGGCGGAAGGCGGAAGGCGGAAGACGGAAGACGGAAGACGGAAGACGGAAGACGGAAGTCCGAAGACGGAAGTCGGAAGACGGAAGACGGAAGTCGGAAGACGGAAGACGGAAGACGGAAGACGGAAGTCGGAAGAAGGAAGACGGAAGGAGGA
>CAIJPI010000229.1 GCA_903822525.1 uncultured Bacteroidales bacterium
CTCCTGCTGCGAGGTCGCCTTCTTCGAGCTGAGGGATAAATTCGCCTCCTAAATTATTGAAAACAAAAAGGCTGAAAACGAATAATGCTAAAGCCGAAATGGAGACTATTAATTTATGCCCCAGTGCAAAATTTATAATCGGGTTAAATGCTTTGTGAAACCAGTCCATCAGCTTATCTGAAAAATTGCGCCTGTGCAATGTGTTTTTGCTTAGAAACAGCGACGATGCCATGGGAACATATGTGAGTGAAAGAATGGCTGCTCCTGTCAAAGCAAATGCAACAACCATGGCCATGGGTTGGAACATTTTTCCTTCGATGCCAACCAAAGCCATAATCGGGATATAAACGATAAGGATTATAATTTGCCCAAATGTGGCAGAGCTCATCATGCGCTTGGCCGAATCAAAAACGCTTTCATCCATTTGTTGTTGCGAAAGCCTAGCTACTCCAATATGATGGTGTTTGCTTTGTGTAATGCGATAAACAACGCTCTCTACAATAATTACCGCGCCGTCAACAATCAGCCCGAAGTCAATTGCCCCCAGGCTCATCAGGTTACCCGAAACCCCAAAGATATTCATCAATGAAATTGCAAAAAGCATTGAAAGTGGGATCACAGATGCCACTATCAAACCAGCCCGCACATTTCCAAGTAGCAAAACCAGGATGAAAATTACAATTAAAGCACCCTCAATGAGGTTGCGCGAAACTGTTCCAATTGCACGGCTCACCAGTTCGGAGCGGTTCAGATACGGCTCTATTGTAATTCCTTCAGGAAGCGATTTCTGTATAGTTTGAATGCGTGTTTTTACGTTGTCAATAACTTCGTGAGCATTAGCTCCTTTCAGCATCATCACAACGCCTCCTACAGCTTCGGTTGTATCAACCACCAAGGCTCCGTATCTGATGGCATTTCCATACTGCACGGTTGCTACATCCCTTATCAGTATCGGAAAACCTGAAGCATTGGTCTTCACCAGTATTTTTTCAATGTCTTCGAGTGTTTTAACCAGTCCTATTCCCCTGATAAAATAAGCAGTTGGCTTTTTATCGATATAAGCACTGCCGGTGTTTTCGTTGTTTTTTTCAAGCGCCTGAAAAATATCGGTCAGTGTAAGATTCATTCCCCTGAGCCTTTCGGGGTTTACAGAAATCTCATACTGTTTTACAAATCCGCCGTAACTATTGATGTCGGCAACACCTTGTGTGCCTAACATTTCGCGACGTATCACCCAGTCCTGCATGGTACGAAGGTCCATAAGCGAATATTTCTTTTCAAAGCCTTTGTCTACAGCCAGCCGATACTGGTATATTTCGCCCAAGCCGGTTGAAATCGGGGCGAGTTCAATTTTTGCCAAGCCCGGAGGGATTACTTCTTCGGCTTCTTTCAGCCTTTCGCTGAGTTGTTGCCGGGCCCAGTATATATCGACCCCATCCTTGAACACAACCGTTACTACTGAGAGTCCCAGCCTCGAAATGGACCGGAGTTCAATAATATCGGGTATGTTGGCAACAGCAACTTCGATGGGTGCTGTAATGAAACTTTCAACTTCCTGAACAGCCAGTGATGGTGCAAGTGAGATAACCTGTACCTGGTTGTTGGTTATATCGGGAATGGCATCAATCGGAAGCCGCGTGAGGGAATAAGACCCCCAGCCAATTAATGCAACAATAAATAACCCGACAATGAATTTGTTCTTTATCGAAAAATAGATGATCCGTTCTATCATATTCTGTTGACTAAAATAAATAACACTTAGCCTTGCCGGTACCATTACATAGTATTTATGCAATGGAAAGGCGAAAACCTCTAAAGAGTAAGTATTAAGCTATTTTAGGCGGTTGCCAGATGGTTGCTGACGAATCAGAATAAAAAACAGTTGACAGTGGGAAATACTGTGTTTCGGAGAAGGGAAAACAATTGAGCTGCACAAAATATTCCACAAAAATTGCGGAGGTGGCACAGCAATTACAACTGCAGAAAGGAGAACAATGGTCGGAATGGGGGGACAGTATGGTTGTCCTGTTTTTGATGCGTAAGCTCTGTTTTATGCAATGTGTTATCTGCAGGAGCGTCAATGCAGGGAATTGCAGTGAGCACCATCAGGTAAAAAGATAATATGACGGCAATAAATTTCATATGCAGAACAGAGTGCAAATGTAGCTAAAAATTGATGTAACAAAATGTTTGTTCCCTATGTATTTATTCTTCAAGAATGCCACATCTGCATCGGTTTCTTCCGGATTAAATTCTCCACATTTGACAAATATCTGTTGGTAGAAGGATTGAGCCCTGACAGTTAGTTGGTTCGGGAGATTTAATCAATATTAGTCCTGAAAGCACAAAACCCCTTGACTGGCAAGGGGTTTAGGTGTCAATTTTTATTTTTGAGGATAAAACTTTGAACTGTTTTATTTGCCGATACAAAACTTCCCAAAAATGTTTCCTAATATATCTTCAGTAGTCACTTCGCCGGTAATTTCGCCCAGATGATGCAAGGCCGAACGGATATCAGTGGCTATCAGGTCGGTAGGGATATTCGAATCCAGTCCACGGGCGGCTTCGTTCAATGCTGCGAGAGTGCTGTTGATCGACTGGTAATGCCTGGCATTGCTGACAATTGCCTGGTCGCCTATGTTGGTCGTTTTTGCTGTACTTAGCAGGCGTTCAATAATAAGGTTTATATTTTCTTTCCGCTTGGCTGAAATAAATATGGTTTCAAGGTCAAAAAGAGCAGTAATGTGGGGAGGCGCTTCCACCATCAGGTCGGTCTTGTTGCCGATAAGGAGAAAATGCTTTTCAGGGTCATCAATATGGTCGCGGAATTCAAGACGTAACTCGTCAATTTCATCAACAGTAATGGTACTGATATCGAAAAGATAGAGGATGGCTGATGCTTCTTTTATTTTTTCATATGTGCGACTGATCCCAATAGTTTCGATGGTATCGGTGGTATGGGAGCGCAGCCCTGCTGTATCAATAAAGCGGAATGTAATCCCGTTGATGGTAAACGTATCTTCAATCGTATCGCGTGTGGTTCCGGGGATGTCACTTACTATGGCCCGTTCTTCGTTTAAGAGTGCATTGAGCAGGGTCGATTTCCCTACATTCGGCTTGCCAATGATAGCTACAGGAATTCCTTTCTTAATGACGTTCCCTAAAGAGAAGGAGGAAGCCAGGCTGCTCATTTCTGCAATTATGCCATGGATAAGGCTCTTTAATTTAGCCCGGTCGGCAAACTCAACATCTTCTTCGCTGAAGTCGAGTTCCAGTTCGAGCAAGGATGCCAGGTCGAGCAACTGACTTCGCATTTCCTTTATTTTTTGTGAAAAACCACCCCGCATCTGCGACAAAGCAAGATCGTGCGCAACTTTCGACCGCGAAGATATCAGATCGGCAACAGCTTCAGCCTGCGACAAGTCGAGGCGTCTATTCAGGAATGCCCTGAGCGTAAATTCGCCTGCCATAGCCATGCGTGCACCTGCATCAATCAGCACTTCCAGTATGCGCTGCTGTATATAGTCGGATCCATGACACGAAATTTCAACAATGTCGTCCCCTGTATAGGAATGAGGATTCCTGAAAACGGTAAGCACAACTTCATCAATAAGTTCATTTTCGGTTGCGAAGGATCCAAAATGGGCGGTATGTGAGCTGAATTGCTCAACAGTTTGTTTCGTATTGCGTGATTTGAAAAATAAGGCACTGATCGGAAATGCCCCGGGCCCCGAAAGTCGTATTACCGCTATGGCACCCATCCCCGGCGGAGTCGAAAGGGCACATATCGTATCATTTTTCGTGTATGAAGTATAAGGATTCATAGGGCTTGTATGTTGTTTATACAAAGATAGCGAGAAAACAGGCAAAATCAAATTCGGAGACTGGTTTTGCGAAATCCTTAGCAATACGAGGACTGAAAGAAAGTGAAGTTAGCCCGGGGTTTTAGCAAACAACCATGTGGAACCTGAAGTTCTTGCTTTGTCAAAATGAATTGATTCTATAGGAATCAGGTCAGTTAAAACAGGTCGTGTTATTAATCACCTCCGTCGTTAATGGTCTCTAACTCGGTATCTTTGTTTTCTTCGAGAATTGAAAGTACAGATTTTATATCATAAACACTGTTATTCTTTCGGTTTCCCAATACAATTATAGCAATATCAGCATCCAAATCCATCCATAGCATGGTGCTGAAGCCTGCCCACCAGCCTCCATGATACACATAATGAACTTTTTTCATGTCCTTGGTATCCGTCATAAGCCGGAATCCCAGTCCATAGTTATGCCTGCTCCTGTGTTCGAAACTTCGGGGCGTAAAAGCTTCTTTCAGCCAGTGTTTGCTTAGCAGGCATCCGGAATGCAGTGCGAAATACCAGTGTTCCATATCGCCCACGGAGCAGAAAATACCTTTGTCGCCATAAACGCCATCGAAGAATTCGCGTTCGCGCCGCCTGTTGCCCTGATGACCGGTAGTACGGTAATACAACAAGGAGTCGCATGCAATGGTATCGACAAAGGAGTGGGTCATAGAAAGAGGCTCGAAAATGCGGGTGCGGATAAACTGTGGATAGCTCATTCCGCTCACTTTTTCGATAATGGAAGCAAGGATAATAAAGTTGCTGTTGTTGTAACTGAAGCTTTTTCCGGGCCTGTTGTATGCAGCAGGCAAAGGATTGGCTTCGCTGAACCATTTGAGTATTGTATCGTTGGTAGGGGCGGCACCGTTGAGCCTGCGTTTATCTTCGAAACTATACAGGTAATTAGGCAATCCGCTGCGATGACTTAAAAGATTTTCGATGGTTATGCCGTGATAAGGAAAGTCGGGAATATATTGCTGTATGGTATCGTGCATGAAAAGCTTTTTATCCTGTGCAAGCAGCAGCACTGCCATGCCGGTAAATGTTTTGCTGATTGATGCAAGCTGAAAAGCAGAATGAATGGATAAAGAATCTTTGTTGTTTAAATCAGCATATCCAAATACATTCTGATATAAAATCACGCCTTTCTGGGTAACTAATACGGCTCCGTTGAATCCCTGGTTTTTGGCTTTTTTCTTGAATAAAGAATCCAGGGCAAAAGCTTTCTCACTAGCATGAATTACTTTTCTGATATGAGCTTCCTGCTCCGGGGTAAGCCTGTTTTGGGTAATACATTCAACAATCTGTTGCGGATTATGCCTGGGACTGTCGGAGCAGCCCTGTACTATAAAGAGCTGGATTGCAGTTAAAAAAAACAGGGAGATATTGTGTGTGCTGAGTTTCACGGAGCGCTATTTTATATTTTACAAAAAAAGCCAAAGCAAGCAATCGTCCGACATAAAGGTTTCAAAGGTTGTTAACAAAACTGTGTTGAGTAAAATTTCGGATTTTTACAGGCAATGAATCGTTTTTTCGAAAAAGCATTAGCATAGGTATAACTTATAATTTGATAAAGTTCAATTTGGAGGACTGTGACAAATACTTTGTGCCATTTAATTGATTCAAAAAACAGCAAACAGTGTTTTAAATTACTGATATTTGCCGCTTTATACAGGGTTCTTTTTAATAAAATTTGCAACGTGCAGATAGTGCTCAAAAAATAGACAGGTTCTGAAATTATTTTTACCTTTGGACGCATAAATTATTTTCTGTTATGAGCATACTCGTTAATAAAGATTCCCGGATTATTGTACAAGGCTTTACCGGCAGTGAAGGCACATTTCATGCTTCCCAGATGATTGACTACGGAACCAATGTTGTTGGAGGCGTTACTCCAGGCAAAGGGGGCAATGAGCATATCGGCCGTCCTGTTTTCAATACTGTAAAGGAAGCTGTGAAAGCTACCGATGCTAATGTTTCTCTGATTTTTGTTCCACCTGCTTTTGCCGCCGATGCCATTATGGAGGCTGCCGACGCAGGTATAAAAGTTATTGTGTGTATTACCGAAGGAATTCCGGTGAAAGATATGATGGCGGCTAAAGAATATGTTGACGGCCTCGATTGCCGCCTGGTAGGACCAAACTGCCCGGGTGTTATTACGCCCGGGGAAGCCAAGGTAGGAATTATGCCAGGTTTTATTCATAAAAAAGGTATTGTAGGTATAGTGTCACGTTCAGGCACCCTGACGTATGAAGCTGTCGACCAGCTGACCAAGGCCGGCCTGGGTCAAACCACAGCCCTGGGTATTGGAGGCGATCCTATTATCGGAACTACTACCCGCGATGCCATGGAGTTGTTTATGGCTGATCCTGAAACCAAAGGAATTGTTATGATTGGTGAAATTGGCGGAAATATGGAAGCTGATGCTGCCTATTATGTACGCGACCACGGAACAAAACCTGTTGTTGGCTTTATTGCGGGTGCAACGGCTCCTGCAGGTCGTACCATGGGTCATGCCGGCGCTATTGTGGGTGGCAAGTCGGATACCGCTGAGGCTAAAAAAGCAATTATGCGCGAATGTGGTATCACCGTTGTGGATTCGCCTGCCGAAATAGGTGCTGCTATGTTGCGGCTTCTGAATAACTAATGAAAATCCGGAGAGTTTCATCCGGAGCCAAATTTTGTAGTTTAAGTCCGGATAAACACATTTAGGTCAAATTAAAGAAGTACAAAAAACACTGATGGAAAAGTCAGGAGTAGTTTGTACTTCTTTTCATTTAATATTTTTAGAAAAGGTTTCAGCGTGTCAGGGCTTAAACAGGATCATATTGTATCACTATTCAATCCCAATTTTATTGTCTCAAAGTGTCCTGTGTGTCTCAGTGGTTAGTATGTAATTGTAAACCAAAAGGAGAAACCTGGATCCGGACTAAAAATCTTTATTCCCTTTAACTACCAGAGTTCATAGTACTCAATTGTCACTATCGCTTTTCAACTCTTTCATACGCCCCAATATCAGGTGGGCCGGGTATAAGTCTCGAAATGCCCTTTCTGTCAAGCTTAATGTCAGGAAGGGTATTGTTGATAATGTTTATTGAAGCAGCATCAATGGCAGCCGCTAAGGTATCAAGCTGGAAATTATTTGAATAGGGTTCAATAAATTGCACGTCCTTATTGTTGATGCTGGAAGTGAAGTTTGTTTTGTATTTTTTATAATACTCCTCGTCCCAGTTTACGAGGCATTGTTCGAATGTAAAACTGAAAGCAGTTCCATCCAGTTCATAAAATTCAATTTCGCCGTTCTGGCTGCCTGATACGATACAATTTCCAAAATACGCTCCTGTTAATTCGCCGGGAAGTTTCTTGCCGGTGGAATCGATGGTATAATTACTTATCGATACGGCTGGATAGCCCCTTCCGGAAAAATACCGGGCCAGCGTACAGTTGCGGAAATCATAATTCCCACCGTTTTCAACAGATAAAACATTGCCACCACAATTGGTAACCTGGCAATTTGTAGCAACAATTGCTGCTTTCGTTGCCCTGATACCATAGTTCGTCATATTGTGAATCATGCAGTTATGCAGCCGTAAAGGTTCTCCATCTGCAAGCCCGCAACTGTCGGCCTGAATGCCGACCCGGGCATTGGTGATTTCGGCATATGTAAAGCTGATGTTCCTGCTGCCGTTTTCAAGCCATATTCCATCCCACATTCCCGGTAAAGTAGGATAATCGAAATCGAGCCTGTCGCCTGTAAAGAGTACAGGCGATTCGAGCGTTCCCGAAACGGTGAGTGAAGCACCTGACCTGATTTCGAGGCTGCTGTTGGTATGAAAATACAATTTTGTTCCCGCCAGAATCTTCAGATTGCATCCCTGATCAGCCGTTAGTTTGCCGTAAACAACATGAGGTTTATCGCCGGGCAGCGTTACTTCACCTGTTAAAACTGTATTGTTGTGGAAATAAGCATCCTGCCCCCAGGCTACCAGTTTTACATCCTGAATGTTCCCGTTGGTCTCGAAAACAATGGAATCGCTTTCAATCATCGGGTTGCTGACATTTTTGGGATCAATAGTGACTTTTACAAAAATGTAAGCGCTGTCGTTTGCCGCAATTTCCAGATCGCGGTATTCTTCTGTTGCAGTGCCATCAATATTCAGCCTGAAAGGAGAAGCCTGTCCACGGGCTAAAGATATTTTTGTGATTTTTATACTGCTGTTTCCTGTATTGCGCACCACCAGCGACCGGGTACTCGATCCGATGGTTGTAAAGACAGTATCAAACATAACCGTATCCGTGCTGAATTGCAGGCTGAAACTCTTATCCGTATTAAATTCGTCTTTTCGGCAAGCCGTTAAAGCCAAAATAGCAGTAATAAGAAAAAATATGGCAGTCTTGGCGGTTTGTTTTATCGTCATTTTTATTCTTTGTATCGGGGCGTAAAGGTAATTGAATGTTGATTCTGTTTTTAAAACGAATTTTTAATGAATTTAATATTTATTAAAACATTTTTTATAATTTTAAGGTTATTACCAGCATTATAGGTAATTGAGTGTGTTTATACTTAGTAATAGGTTCATATGCAAAAAAAATGTACATTTGCACGATTTATTATAAGCCACTATAATTAATGATAAATAGTTGATATGCTATGGATTATATAAAATTTGACAAATCGAATCTGGTAAATCTGGAGTATTCTCTTACCCGTGAATTGCTGCGGTCGAACAGGGCAGGCTCATATGCATCCACTACCATTATCGGTTGTAACACCCGTAAGTACCATGGTTTGCTTGTTGCTCCGCAACCCCAGCTTGACGGGGGAATGCATGTTTTGCTCTCTTTGCTGGATGAAACAATTATTCAGCACGATCAGGAGTTCAACCTGGCAATCCATAAATACAAGGGCGAGAAATATAATCCGAAAGGGCACAAGTACGTTACCGATTTTGTTTTTGATCCAAATCCTGTAATTACCTATAGGGTAGGAGGTGTTGTTCTTACCAAAGAGATGCTTTTTGCTGGCAACAGCGACAGCATTATCATCAAATATACCTTAGTCGAAGCCAATTCGCCAACACAGATTCGTTTCAGGCCATTTCTGGCATACAGAAATATTCATGCACTAAGCAAAGCTAACAACGACGTTGAGCGCAAGTACGAAGCAATCCCTCACGGGATTAAAGTCAGGATGTACCTGGGCTACCCGCACCTTCACCTGCAGTTTTCGAAAGAAAATGAATATGTACATGCTCCTGATTGGTATTTTGATTTTGAATATATGCGCGAAAAAGCACGCGGATATGAGTCACAGGAAGATTTATACACACCTGGATATTTTGAACTCTCCATAAAAAAAGGTGAAAGCGTTTATTTTATGGCCAGCCTCGATGTTGAGGACCCGAAAACATTTGCGCGGATGTTCAGCCAGGAAATAAAAAAGCGCATCAACCGCGACAATTTCGAAAACTGTCTTCAAAATGCTGCCCAGCAGTTTATTGTGAAAAGAGGAAAAAGATTTGAGATCGTTGCAGGTTTTCATTGGTTCGGCCGTGTGGCTCGCGATACCTTTATTTCGTTACCCGGGCTGACCTTGGTGCAGGGGGATTTCAAAACATTTAAAGCTATACTTGATAACAGCCTTACCGAGATGAAAGGACCACTATTTCCGAATTCGGGAACAGGTCTGAAACTTGAGTACAATTCGGTGGATGCTCCGCTCTGGCTTTTCTGGACCTTGCAGCAGTATATTAAATACAGCGGCGATAAAACAGTCTGGAAACACTATGGCAGTTATCTGAAGCTGATACTGAACAGTTTCCGGGCCGGTGATGCTCCATTCAATATTCATATGCTCGACAGTGGTTTGCTTTATGCAGGCATTACCGGAACTGCTGTTACCTGGATGGATGCCGTTGTTGATGGGAAACCTGTTACACCACGCATTGGGCTTGCTGTTGAAGTAAATGCTTTGTGGTATAACGCTATACGGTTTGCAATTGAACTCGCTGAAACTGCAGGAGAAAAGGAATTTTTAAATGAATGGAAACCTGTTGCAGACCGAATCCCGGCAGCATTTGTTGATGCTTTCTGGTATAAGGAAAAGAGTTACCTGTACGACTATGTACATGGTGATTTCCGTGATAAGTCAGTACGACCTAACCAGGTATTTGCAGCTTCATTACCTTATTCCGCTTTAACCGATGACCAGTGCAAAGGCGTTCTCGACAGGGTTCAGTCTGAATTGCTTACTCCCTATGGGTTACGTACACTGGCGCCCAAAAACCCGGCCTATAAACCTGAATATACAGGTGGCCCGGTTAGCCGCGACCTGGCATACCACCAGGGCTCGGTATTCCCATGGTTATTTGGACATTTTGCAGAAGCATGGCTGAAGCTCTATGAACAGGATGGTGTTGCCTATATCACTAAAATATATAAGGGATTCGAAACAGTAATGGCTGAACATGGTATTGGTACCATCTCGGAACTTTACGACGGGGATCCTCCTTACCGGCCTTCAGGAGCCATTTCGCAGGCATGGAGTGTTTCGGAACTCCTTAGGGTGAATCAGATGTTAAATGCGATGAAGTCAGTAAAAGGCAAAAAAATAATAGTAAATCAGGATTCTATAGTATAACTAAGTATGAAAGTATTAATGTTTGGATGGGAGTTTCCTCCCCATATTACCGGTGGTCTGGGTACAGCCTGTTTCGGCCTGACCAAAGGCCTTCTGAAACATGGGGTCGAAGTGCAGTTTGTAGTTCCGAAGGCATACGGCGACGAAAGCCAGGAAGCAGTGCGGCTTATTAACGCCAGTGATGTTACCGTGATGATGAATGATCCCGTATTCCGTGAATACTGGAGCCAGATTACCTATATGGAAATCGGTTCAAACCTCATTCCTTATGTAGGCCCTGAAGTTTTTGAACAAATGGTAAGTGAAAATATAAATACCAAGGTACAGGAATCAAGCCGGGTTTTTTCCGAGCGTTTTCAGTTCTCAGGTAAATATGGACACGACCTGATGGAAGAAGTTGCCCGCTATGCCCTGGTAGGCGCATCCATTGCCGCCAACAGCGAGTTTGATGTTATTCATGCTCACGACTGGCTGACCTATTCGGCCGGTGTGGCCGCAAAAAAAATATCGGGAAAGCCTTTGGTGGTGCATATGCATGCTACCGAATTCGATCGTTCAGGGGAGAATTACAATGAAAATGTATATGAAATTGAACGTAAGGGTATGGCGGAGGCCGACCGGGTTATAACAGTAAGTAATCTTACCCGTAATATTGTTATAGAGCGGTATCATATTGATCCTGATAAAGTGATCACTGTGCATAATGCTGTTGAACCACCTGAAAAGACTGAATTGCTTGACGCTGAGAAAAAAGTTAAAGAAAAAATAGTCACTTTCCTGGGTCGCATCACTTTCCAGAAAGGTCCTGAGTATTTTATTGAAGCAGCCTGCAAAGTTCTTGAACGCGATAAAAATGTTCGTTTTGTTATGGCTGGTACCGGCGATCTGATGGAAAAGATGATCAGACGTGTTGCCAAACTCAAGATATCATCAAATTTCCATTTTACAGGGTTTCTGAAAGGTGAAAACGTTGACCGTATGTTTGCCATGAGCGATGTGTATGTTATGCCTTCGGTATCCGAACCTTTCGGGATATCGCCTTTGGAGGCTATGCGCTCAAATGTTCCGGTGGTTATTTCAAAACAGTCGGGAGTAGCTGAAGTGTTGAACCATGTGATGAAAGTCGATTTCTGGGATGTAGATGCCATGGCTGATGCAATCTACGGATTGCTTCATTATGATTCACTCAACACCATGTTCGTTACTAACGGCACCGAGGAAGTTAATAACCTCAAATGGGAGTCAGCCGCCCGCAAAGTGGCCGATATTTATGAATCGGTAGTTTAATACAACTATAAGCATAGTATTTTAATCAAAGTAAAAAAAGAAGATATATGAGGTCAATTTGTCTTTATTTCCAGGTGCACCAGCCATTCCGTCTGCGAACATACCGGTTTTTCGATATCGGTGCCGATCATTATTATTATAATGACTATCAGAATAAACGCATTGCCCGACGCATTGCCAGCGATTGCTATCTTCCAGCCAATGAGGTATTGCTTGGACTGATCAATGAATTTGGTACTGCCTTTAAAGTGTCATTCAGCATTAGTGGTACTGCCATTGAGCAGTTTAAAAAATATACTCCCGAAGTCCTCGAAAGCTTCAAACGGCTTGCCCAAACCGGGAATGTTGAATTCCTGGCCGAAACTTATGCCCATTCGCTGGTAGGTTTAAATGATCCTGCCGAATTTAAAAGGCAGGTTCATGAGCATGCAGCAACGATAAAAGAACTTTTTGGCGTAGCTCCAACAGCATTCCGAAATACTGAACTGGTATATTCCAACAGTATTGCAGGTATGGTGCTGGATATGGGCTATAAGACCATGCTTACCGAAGGTTCAAAACAGGTGCTGGGATGGAAAAGCCCTAATTTCCTGTATTGCAGCGCTCCTCATCAGCGGTTGAAACTGCTCCTGCGTAATTACCAGCTTAGCGACGATCTTGCTTTCCGTTTTTCGCAGAAGGATTGGAATGAGTGGCCGCTTACAGCCGAAAAATTTGTTTCCTGGCTCAACAAGGTAGAACCTAAACAGGAATTGGTAAATATATTTATGGATTACGAAACCTTCGGTGAACATCAGAAAGCCGATTCAGGAATTTTCGGATTTCTCAGGGCATTCCCCGAACAACTGATTAAAACCCGGAAATGGGCTTTCAGGACTGTTAGTGAGGTTTCCACCGACCTGCAGCCTGTCGCCAGTATTGATTGTCCGCATGCTATTTCCTGGGCCGACGAAGAACGTGACCTTACAGCTTGGCTCGGCAACGATTTGCAGCAGGAAGCCTTCTCGAGCCTGTATAAGGTTTCGGGGATAATGGCTGATTGTAAGGATGCTGACCTTCACCGCGACTGGAATTATCTTCAGGCCAGCGATCATTTTTATTACATGTGTACCAAATGGTTTAGCGATGGAGAAGTACATCACTATTTTAACCCCTATGGTTCGCCCTATGATGCATTCCTCAATTATATGAATGTACTCTCCGACTTCCTGATCCGGGTAAGAGAATATGCTGAAAATTTTCCTGCCGCGATTGAAACAACAAACGTTAGAAAAGCCTTGAAGGCTACTGAAAAGCCTGTTTCGAAAGAAAAAAATACAACTAAAAAGGAAATAAAAGCCGGCGAAACGGTGATAAAAAAACCAGCTAAGAAGCTGGCTGTCAAAGCTAAAACAAAGTAGGTGCTGGCTGGGTTTATTCACAATGCTGACCATGTTGTGAATAACTTAAAAGCCGTTTTACGTTTTAAAATATTAATTTTGCAAACCTCTGATTCAGGTAATATACCGGTCAGAGGTTTGGTTTTAATGCCTGATACATGGTCGTCAGGGTACTGAATTACTTGATTCTGAAACTAATATGATTGATAAAAAGATACTAAAGCCCGATTACATATTTGAAGTAAGCTGGGAAGTTTGCAATAAAGTCGGCGGAATTCACACGGTAGTAGCTACCAAAGCTCCCGGAATTCAGCAGGAATATGGCAATAATTACATTGTTATAGGTCCGGATGTATGGAAAGAAACGATTCAGAATCCTGAATTTACTGAAGATAAGACGATTTTTCGTGCCTGGCGCGAGCGCGCTGAAGCAGAAGGTTTACGTTTAAAAATTGGACGCTGGAATATAAAGGGTCGCCCATTAGCCATTCTTGTCGACTTTACACAGTATTTTCCGACTAAAGATAAAATTCTGGCCGAATTCTGGGAAAAGTACAAATTGGATAGTATAACCGGATCGTGGGATTATTTTGAACCTGCACTTTTTGGGTATGCTGCCGGAAAGGTAATTGATAGCTTTTATGAATTCAGCCTGACAGCCCAGGATAAAATTGTTGCTCAGTTTCATGAGTGGATGACAGGTGCAGGTATACTCTACCTCAACGACCGTGTTCCGCAGATCGGGACTTTATTTACAACACATGCAACCGTTGTAGGGCGATGTATTGCAGGAAATAACCTGCCTTTATACAGCCATTTCGAGGAGTACCACGGCGATGCCATGGCACAGCGGTTTCATGTTATGGCCAAGCATTCGCTTGAGAAGATTGCCGCTGTTGAGAGTGATATATTCACTACAGTAAGCAAACTTACCTCTAATGAATGCCAGCAATTCATAGGTAGGGAACCCGATATTATTACGCCTAACGGATTCGACGATTCCCTCTTTATGGATGAGGAATCTTTATTAGCGAAAAGACTTATTGCTCGTAAGAAACTGCTTGCAGTGGCTCAAGCGGTTACCAGTCAGCCTCTTCCGGCTGATACCCTCTTACTGATTAACAGCGGAAGATATGAATTCCGTAATAAAGGCATCGACCTTTTCCTGGATGCACTTGCCAATCTTAATCATAATGAAAAGCTGACCTATCCGGTAGTTGCTTTTATCACCATTCCCGCCCATCATTCAGGTCCGGTGCCGGGATTAGCCGAAAAGATACAGTCAGGCGAATTTGACAGCTCAGAAGAAAGGAATTACCTCACACACGGATTATTCGAGCCTGATTATGATCCTATACTTAAAAGGCTGAAAGAAGACAGCCTTTTCAATTCACTTCAGGACCGTGTAAAGGTCATATTTGTACCTAGTTACCTTAATGGCAACGATGGTATTTTTAACCTCAATTATTACGACCTTCTTCCAGGTTTCGATCTATCGTTGTTCCCATCGTATTATGAACCATGGGGTTACACTCCTCTCGAAAGCCTGGCTTTCGGCGTGCCTACGGTTACCACCACACTGGCAGGTTTTGGTTTGTGGGTGAAGGAATCCATAAAGGACAGCGGAATAACAGTTATCGATCGTGATGATGATAACAACGAAAGTGTTGTTAACGCTCTGGTTTCGGTAATACTGTTATTCGAAAAAATGTCGGAAAGCAGGCGTGCCGAACTTTCGGCATCAGCTATTGTGATTGCCCGAACAGCTTTGTGGAGCAACCTGCTGGTAAATTATAAAAATGCATTTTCATTAGCGCTCGAAAAAGTAGCTGACCGCTCCGATCTTTTCCGTGATAAGCGTCAGGCTGAAACTGTTATCAGTGTCAATGGCAAAAAAACTTCACAACCCGAATGGCGCAAAGTATTGGTAAATCATACTTTTCCTGCATCATTACAAGGTTTGCTGAATCTCAGTCACAACCTATACTGGTGCTGGAACAGCGAAGCAACTGACCTGTTTCGGATGATCAATCCCGACCGCTGGGAGTATTCCGACCACAACCCTATTGCTTTGCTCGAATCGCTTACGCTGAATCAGCTGCAGGCACTCGAAAAGAATCCTGAATTCATGTCACGCCTCAAGGAAGTGATAGCACATTTTGAAGCCTATATGGCTGAAGGTGCCAGCCGGAGAAAACCAACCATTGCATATTTCAGCATGGAGTTCGGGCTTCACGAAAGCGTTCAGATATATTCAGGCGGTTTAGGTGTACTTGCAGGCGACTACCTCAAAGAAGCCTCCGACTCGAATGTGGATATGATGGGAGTAGGTTTATTATACCGTTATGGTTATTTCAAGCAGGTACTTTCACCGCATGGTGAGCAGGTTCCACAATATTTCCCACAGCGGTTCAACCATTTGCCAATGAAACCGGTGCGTAATGCCGATGGGGAATGGATTATGATAAGTGTTTCGCTTCCTGGCCGAAATCTATATGCAAAAGTGTGGCAAATGGATGTGGGCCGAATTCCATTGTACCTGCTGGATGCTGATATTGATGAAAATTCAGATGCCGACAGGTTTGTTACGCACCAGTTATATGGTGGTGACCTTGAAGTTCGGTTCAAACAGGAATTGCTGCTTGGCGTAGGCGGTATCCGCATGCTGGAAGCTATTGGCGTTGAGCCTGATCTGTATCATTGCAACGAAGGTCATGCTGCTTTTATTGGTATCGAAAGGCTGCGTGAATATGTGCAGCACCATCAGCTGTCATTCCTGCAGGCTATCGAACTGGTGAGAGCATCAACGTTGTTTACTACACATACTCCTGTGCCGGCAGGTCACGATGCATTTACAGAAGATCTGCTGCGTACTTATATTCCTCACTATGCTGTAAGGCTTAATATTTCCTGGAATACATTTATGAACCTGGGAAGGCATACTGAGAACCGGAGTGATCAGAAATTTTCGATGAGTGTGCTGGCTGCAAAACTCTCGCAGGAAATGAACGGCGTAAGCCGGATTCATGGTCAGGTGAGCAGGCAGATGTTTAAAACCATGTACAACGGATTTTATGAAAGTGAAATTCACATCGGTTATGTGACCAATGGAGTGCATTTCCCAACCTGGACAAATGCCAAATGGAAAAAACTTTACAAACAGGAATTCGGGGCTGGTTTTCTGGCTGACCAGTCGAATCCCGAATACTGGAAAAAAATACATAATGTGCCCGATGAAAGAATATGGCAGATCAGGCAATCGTTACGCGAAGAACTGATAAGTTATATTAAAAAGCGCCTGCTTGATTCGATGAGTACAAGTTCGGAAAAGCCTAAACAGCTGATTCAGATTGTTGAATCATTGGATCCTAATGCACTTACCATTGGATTTGCACGCAGATTTGCAACGTACAAACGTGCTCACCTGCTCTTTTCAAATATCGAAAGGCTGGCACAAATTCTAAACAGCACCGAGTTTCCTGTACAGTTTGTTTTCGCCGGCAAAGCACATCCTGCCGATAAAGCAGGTGCTGACCTGATAAAGCGGATTGTGGAGGTTTCACGTATGCCTCAGTTTGTCAGCAAGATTATTTTCCTTGAAAATTACAATATGTCGATGGCCCGTAAACTTGTTCAGGGTGTTGATATATGGCTTAATACACCAACACGCCCACTGGAAGCCAGCGGCACCAGCGGTGAGAAAGCTGTAATGAACGGGGTGGTGAATTTCAGTGTACTCGACGGATGGTGGGCCGAAGGGTACCGCGAAGATGCCGGTTGGGCTTTGAAAGAAGAGCGTACATACGAAAATCAGCAGTTCCAGGATGAACTGGATGCCGAAACCATATACAATATACTGGAGGATGAGATCATTCCGGCCTTCTACGACCGCGACAACGATGAAGTGCCGCATACCTGGATCAAATATGTAAAAAATACCATTTCAGGAATTGCACCTCATTTTACGATGAAGCGCCAGATCGACGATTATTATTCGAAATTTTACCTTAAACTGGCCAACCGCTCAGCGCTGCTGAAAGAAGATGATAACCTAGCTATGCGAAGTCTGGCGTCATGGAAATTCAGAATGATACGCAACTGGGATGGCATTGAGGTGGTGGATGTGATCTACCCTAATTCAACAAATCAGCCGTTGAACCTGGGCGATATTTTCAAAGTGGAACTCATACTCAATTTAGGTGATATTGCACCCGATGATATAATGATCGAAATGGTATCAGGTCAAAAAAATAATGACCAGATGCTGGAGCCTCAGGCAATACGCGAACTGCAGCTTGCAAAAATAGATGGGAACCAGGCGCATTATACTATCGAAATAGAGACTTCGCTGGCCGGAGTGTTCGACTTTGCCTTCAGGATAACCCCTAAAAACCCATTGCTGCCACACCGTATGGACTTTAACCTTGTTAAATGGGCATAAACCTGTTTTAGCTGTTGGAATCATAGGTACAATGGAAGTTAGCAGCAACTGCACCCGGAACCCGGCACCTGGAACTTTAATCGGGGATAGTAAAATCCTCATCATTTTCAAATAGAATCTAAATAATTAACCAATAAAAACAAACATGAAACTACTCGAAGGAAAAGTTGCCTTGATTACCGGAGCATCCCGTGGAATAGGAAAAGCCATTGCCATAGCATTTGCTAATCAGGGCGCTTCTATTGCTTTTACAGATGTTCGCCGCGACGAAATTATGGAAGCAACTGAACTCGAAATACAGGCCTTAGGCGTTAAAGCTATGGGTTATGCTTCCGATGCAAGTTCATTTGATGACAGTGAGCGCACTGCTGACGAAATAGCCAAAGAGTTTGGCCGTATCGATATACTGGTAAACAATGCCGGCATCACCCGCGATAACCTGCTGATGCGTATGACAGAATCTGATTGGGACCTGGTAATAAAAGTAAACCTGAAATCAGTTTTCAACCTCACCAAAGCGGTTCAGAAATATATGCTTAAACAGCGCTATGGTTCAATTATCAATATGAGCTCAGTGGTTGGTGTTAATGGCAATGCAGGCCAATCGAATTACTCAGCATCAAAAGCCGGTCTGATTGGATTTACAAAATCGGTTGCACAGGAACTTGGCTCACGCAATATCCGCTGTAACGCTATTGCTCCGGGGTATATTGAAACCGAAATGACTGCCAAACTTTCAGAAGAAGTACGCACCCAGTGGGCTGCGCAGATTCCTCTTCGCCGTGGTGGAAAACCGGAAGATGTGGCCCAGGCCTGTGTTTTCTTTGCTTCCGATCTTTCGGCTTATGTTACCGGCCAGGTACTGAGTGTATGTGGCGGTATGAGTACCTAGTATTTAATAGACAGAAAGTGCTTATGAAGAAGCTGTTTTTCTGATCCAGACTTTATTTTTTAGTGTTTTTAAGAAGCGGATTTCCGGATAGGAGTCCGCTTCTTCTTTCAGGAAGGGCCCCAAGGTTGATTTTGCTTTTCCTAAGACACTGCTGTTTCAACCGGACGTTTATGTTTCCATCTGCGATGGGTCCAGAGCCAGTATTCGGGTGACCTGCGGATATCATTTTCGAGCAGACGAAGGTGACTTTCAGTAATTTCACCTGCTTGTGTCAACGAAGCATCTTCACAGATCAAGGTAGTGCGAAATATGTATTCCCCGATCTTAACCCGATCCATGCTTCCATATATTACAGCCATTTGGAGTTTTTGTGCAATTTTTTCGGGACCGTTAAATACAGGAGTATCCTGGTTCATAAACTGAGTCCAGATGGCCCCTTTTTTATCTGGCGACTGATCGCTCAGAAAAGCTGTTATGTTCATTTCTTTGCGATTTCCAATCATGCCTTTTAATGTTCCGGTCATGGTATACAATTTACAGGAGGTGCTGGTTCGCATACGCGACATGAGCCGGTCGAAATAAGGATTGCTTAATGGGTGATAGATCACATAGGATTGAAAATCGCTCTGCAGTGGCAGTCCTGCAGGGCAATACTCCCAGTTTCCATAATGACCCATAACTAGTATTGCGCTTCTGCCTTTTATGAATAAATTTTCAAGTAATTTCTTCGTTTCAACATCCATTTTACAGCGCTGAAGCTTCTGGGCATCGCTCATGGTGAAAAGTTTCGCCGTTTCGAATAGCATATCAGTGAAATACCGGTAGAATTTTATTTCAATAGACTTTAGTTCTCTTTTCGACTTTTCGGGGAATGAAAGTGCAAGATTTTTACTGACAATACTACGCCTGTATCCAAGCACATAATACAGAACCAGGAAGTAAAAGTCGGAAATGATAAGTAGAACCGGCCAGGGAAGAACAGAGAAAAAATATATAAAAGGCACACTGGCATAATATACCAGTGCATAAATGAATTTATTCATAATGTAATTTCGTAGTAGACTGCAAAATTAAGAATGTTCCCGGTTTTACCCTATAGTAATTTATACACAGCTCATTTAAGATGTCAACAAATAACTGAGACCAAAAACCAAATTCCTAATCCATAAGGAAATACCTGGCCCGACAAATGAAAAATAATTTGCCGGGTCGAGATTCCTGCTGAAGTATAAGCCAGCTGAACCTGTCACTTCAGTTTGATTCAGGAAGGATAAATTTCAGGTAGCTAATTAAACTTTGCAGAAATAGGTATGTACTTCTGAATCAGAAACGGCAAGTACATAAGCTGAGAAACCGTTTGCATTTACTTTTTCAATTAAAGGCATGGGCGTAAAAGGCGTAATAAGTTCAAATATCTGCATGGGTTGAAGGTCGGAAGTTCTTTTAATAACTTCAGCCAGAGGATGCTGGCCTGCCTGCAGCATTTCGCGCGCATCGAGTGTTTCGCTGATAGCTGCTGAGTTGAACCATGTTGGTTTTTCGTTTAAAGTGTTGCTTGTGCTCATAGTTTCGTTGGTTTGGTTATTCTAGTTTCATTAATTAATTGCCGTACGATAATAATCGTTGCTCGCCCTCCAGTGCTCTCAATGAAGTGAGATCCTGCGAGAATTCGATAGTGCCCAGGTAATTGTTGTCCTTATCGCGCAGCGGAAGGTATGTGATGTAAATAAATTTGCCCTGCATCTGAATCCAGAAAGGGGCAGCATTTTCCTTGCCGCTCTTGAAATCGTTCAGAATCTGGTCAACGATATGCATGCTGTGAGGCGGATGGCACATGCGAACATCCCTGCCCAGGATTGCCCTGTTGCGGTCAAATATACGATGGGTGCCCTGGCTGAAGAATTTCACTTTGTCGTTTTTATCCACGAAAGTGATATCAGCCGGCAACGCATTTAGGAGCACCGTTAATTCAGAAATTGTAAAGCTACCGCTGGGCAGCCTGACGGTGCCGTCCGAAAATTCATTCCGCAGCCCGGCAGCCATGGTGTCCACATTCTGAGGAAGCCATTCATCGGTTGGGTCAAACAGACAATACCCGATTTCGTTGGTTTGTTGCAGAATATCATACCATTCCTGGTCGGTAAGTTCATCCATGCTCATCGGGAGAAGGATCTCATCTTCTTTCATCACCATATCCGTAACGGCTTTCGACGCCGGGGCAAGCAGTATGTCGATAATATCACTTAGCTCTGAAGCCGTGGCACTTTTTGCATTTTGCAGAGCTGCTATGGCATTTTTAAGGAAGGCACGTGTTTCGTCGTGTTTTCCCCACATCACGGTCGGAGGTCCGGTAATCCCTTTCGATTCGAGGAAGGGAAACAGCAGGTTTTCCTTGCGCCTGTAATGCTTATCCACATCCGTAAGGGCATTAAAGATACTCAGCATCTGAATGATAGTGCTGTCAGTTGTTTCCATGCTATTTTCAGCAGCGGCCACTTTTACAGCAGTATAAAGGACGTTGAGTTGCGATGCCAGTTTTTCGAGTTCGCGGTTTTCCTTTTTAAAGGTATCAACAGGGTGACCTGCCGGAATAGCTTTAGCATCGGTATGGTCGATATGGCCATCCAGAACCATAGCATGTATATCACAGAGTTTAAGTACTTCCTCTACCGGCAGCCCTTCTTTTATGAGTTCCTGCTCCACCTCAACTACTTCGTCGTAAGGAATTCCTTTCAGCAGGTTGGTGAGTTGCGCCTTTACAGATTCGGGTGCTTCCCCATGGTGCAACTGCATAATCATATGCTTCAGCAGTTCTTTCCTGTTTTCCGAATTGTTTATTAATTCGCTCATTCTATTTATGTTTATTGGGTTAAATATATGGTTTACGCAAGCCGCGTGGCCTGCTTCCTTATTTAGAATAATTCTTTGCAAATATATATAATAATTAAAGTACAGTAATACCTAAATAAAAATATTTTTCATCAGAATGTTTAGATTATAATGGCATATCAAATTCTTGAATGTTTAGGTAATAAAATACACAAGGCCACAAAATCACTAAGTCACAAAAAAGGCACAAAAACCTGCTTAGCCCTTATTTTGTTCAGCGGTCTTTAACTTTCACTGAAACTTGTTTGCGAAGCTTTGTGTTTTTGTGCTTTGGTGGCAAAACTGAATTTTTGTTTTCAGAACTGCATAATGTATTCTGCAAATCGGAATCTTAGCCATTTATTGTAATCAAAAAAAAGCCACACCCTTTCAGGATGTGGCTTTCGTTATAGCTTACAATTAAGTAGCGGGTTTTTAAGAAATTATTCTACCGTTATTTCGTCAACAAAGAGCCAGGCTTTTTTGCCGGCACTGCCGAGGGTGTCGGGGCAGTTGCCACGGTTGAAAATAAGTAAGCGGACATAGGTTGCTGCGGTCTCGGGAAAATTGATAGTAATATCTCCTTTTTTAGCAGCCATACTCCACTTGTTGTCGTCAAAATCGTGAACACCGGCGAGTTTGTAATTGATGCCGTCAACTGATGTTTCAACAATAACCGAATGTGGTGAGAAAATTAAATTGTATCCGTTTTCAAGGTAATTAAATGAGACTTTTGAAACGTTATATTTTCCGTCAAGATTGATAAGTGCAGTCAGGTTTTCTCCTTCGAATCCGAGCCAGTTGCCGTCGGTGAATTTGTCGGAAGCAGCAATCCCATCAGTAAGAGTTACTCCATAGCGTGCCCTGTATTTTTCGGTAGGCTGAGGGGAAATGCTAACAGGTTTGCCGAATGAAACCGGGATTTTTACGGTGGCAATATCTCCGGCCTGCAAGTTATTGCGATAAGCCACTGTCTTGATGGTTGCAGGCAGGCTTACTTCAAAAGGCTTTGTGTATTTAGCCGAAACAGTTGAAGGGGAAGTCCCGTCGGTAGTATAAACGAGGTCGAACCGCTGAACGGAACTGGAATCTGCTACAATGGCACTTGTCTTTCCTTTTTCGGTTGAATTAGGTAAAGTCCTGTATTCTGCATTTGCCCGCAGCGGCAAAAGGGATACAATGGCTTTGTTGTTGCCGCTGTAAGCCATATCGACTTTAACCTGGGGGATATTCTCATTGATATATTCCAAAGCTGCATTGTAAAGGGCGAGGGCATATTTATTTACATCGCCGGTTGCAGGGGCTTTGGTAAGTGATCCCGGTTTATTGATCCAGTTTGATTCCCATTCGCTTAAGTCGAGGCTTTCTCCGGTTTCAAGCGAATTTGCGTAAGCGCTCCAGCGTCCGAGGTAATATCCTCGGATCAATCCGCTCCATACTTTCGATGCATATTCGTGAAGCACAGGAGTTGTATTGTCGCCCCATTGTGTTACCTGCCTTTTGGCATCAGCTTCGTAATAGTCGGCTTCTTCTTTACTGCCCCAGGCGCGTGCATTTTCGATCATTCTTTCTAGGCGCTGATCTTTCATGGTGGATGTTAGTCCGTCCATCATCAGCATAAGTTCGAATGCCCTGCCGAAAGCGCGTTTGCTCTCGGTTGGGAAACCCTGTTTGTTCAACTCCATTGCTCTTTGCAAAAGAAGATCTGTTTTGTTCCCTGCAAATTGCGTTACTACTTGTGCCAGATCCGTTTTGAATAATGGACTATCAGTGTAATTTGAAATGGACTTAACAAATAAAGCTGTTGCCTGATCAAAGCCTGCATCGTCGTGCATGCTAACATTTGCATTGTAAGGAGGCCGAACCTGATAAAGATTCAGCGGATGTTCTTTGTTACCCGAATATACCGTACCCAGCAGATTAAGCCATGCTTCGTTTATATCGCTGTCAGTTTTGCCATAGCGCTGCCGGGTATAATCCTGGAAATAGGTTTTAATATTAACAGGCTTGGTTGTCCATGCCATTTGTGTCTGCAGTTCGTAAACGGCTTCATTGTTTTCGATGCCTTCGGGCGATATACCGAATCCGACAATATTACCTTTATTCGCATTGGCAAGCATAGCCGGTGCATCGCTGGCAAAGAAAGGCATGTTACCGCTTAGCTGCGAGTTCCCGCCGTAGTTGTGAATGGTACTGTAAATCCATGGTTTTCCGTAAAAGCCATCATGTTTCTTCCAGCCGGCAAAGCTCTCATTTGCAAGGTCGATAATCAGCATTTTATCGTTCGGCACCAGGCTGAGGAATGCCTTTACTGCATTTTTATCCCAGAAACTCTCATTGTTATAGAACAGCCAGCCCTGCATCACCCAAACACCTGCAGGATCTCCGGCTGCAACAGCATCCGAAACGGATTTACCATAAGCTGCAAGCTCATCGTTGCGGTTTGCAGCCGAAACAGGAACTTCGTTTTCGTTGAACAGGTCAGCAAGGTAATAATGGACGTCGCCATAGGTGCGTCGGTATTCTTCGATAAAATTCTTTCCGATGGCAGTAAAATCAGTATTCTCCGGAGCCAGTATATACGCTTTGTAGTCGGCAGGAAAATCACACCAGCCTTTCATTTCGCGAAGCTGCGACGTTGGGTTCAAACGGGAATAAGCCGCAGGTACAATTCCTGAGAATCCGGGAACTATAGGTTGCATTCCTAATTGCTTCATGCGGATAAGGATCTGTTTCTGCAGTTCCATAGCCTGATCGATATAGGACTGAGGCAGTGGGCCATCGTGTTTGCTTACATTTCCCATACGTTGCCAGGGCAGGAATGCAGGACCTGTAAAAAATGACGATAACTCTTCGTTAGTCATGCCCATTTTCTTGTACACCTTTTGCCATATTGCTTCCTGGCCTGTCATAGCCAGAGGCATGTTGATGCCATGCATTGCCATCCAGTCGAGTTCCTTTTCCCAGTCGGCAAAATGCCAGAATGCGGTACTGTAACCAAAGGCGCAAACATTATAATATTGACGGAATTTGTAAGGCGATACTGTACGCGGAATGTTATAGTCGGGCAGATCGGCAGGGAGGGTAACCATCTGGCTGCTCCATGTATATTGAACATTGCATGCTTTCAGCATGTAATTGTAAGCGCCGTGAGTCATAGCTATGGTACTCGAACCTTTAATAAGTACTTTG
The DNA here is from genome assembly GCA_903822525.1 of uncultured Bacteroidales bacterium. Lineage (GTDB taxonomy): Bacteria > Bacteroidota > Bacteroidia > Bacteroidales > UBA4417 > UBA4417. Next base: position 24,557 of record CAIJPI010000229.1, read on the forward strand.
CCGCTGAGCGCAATTACTTCGTACACGTCGAGTCCGTTTTCGGAGGGAATGCTTTCGAACTGGAATGCTACTGATTTCATGCCCACCACGCGCATAAGCACCTGTTTGGCTGCCATAATCTCTTTCTCGGCTGCGCTGGGTAACTTGTTTTGTGCTGTTGAAATAAAAGGTAATGTTACTAATAAGGTAAAAAACAGCCAATAATTTCTTTTCATAGGGTATTAATTTATTTTTAGTTCTGATAATTTGTTCCGCCTATAGCGGGCTAACATGACCTGATTCAGGATGTTATCGTTTGAAATAGATAGCAATACATCCTAAACAATTTTTCTGGAAATTAATTCGGATGGCAAAGATAGTATATTGCCTTTAAAAACGACAATATCCCTTCAATAGTATGGTATTAAGGTTTTTTAACAAAGCAACATCAGCATACTCTTTTGCAGATATGCCAATCCGGTTTTGATTTTTTAAAGCAAAAAGGAATAATCCTTTATCAGGAAGGATGATGGGCGCTTAAGAATGCAGATTTAAGTGTTGATATGTAGCTGAATACGATTAGTTTAACCTTGTTTCCGGCGGTTTCTTTCTTTTTCGAGCAGGGTGAGCTCGCGCCCGGTCTGACCTGCTATTGAAGTGTTTTCTTCCGCCCGCCGAAGCAGGTAAGGCAGAATATTCCGCACCGGGCCATAAGGGATATATTTTGTTACATTGTACCCTTCATCGGCAAGGTTAAAGCTGATATGATCGCTCATGCCATAAAGCTGCGAAAACCAGATTTTATTCTCGTTACGGGAAATTCCTGCTTTTTCCATGAGTTCGGTTAACAGGCGGTTGCTGATTTCGTTATGTGAGCCGTTAAAAACAGAGATCCTATCGAGGTGAGCCACCGAAAATGCAATGCCATCATCATAATTTTTATCGGTGGCAGCTTTATCGGGTTGAATAGGAGAGGGGTATCCTTTTTCGGCAGCACGAAGCCTTTCTTTTTCCATATAGGCTCCACGAACGAATTTCATGCCCAGGAAATAATTGCCTTCTTCTGCTTTCTGCAATGCTTCTTTTAAATACCCAAGCCTGTCGGTACGGTACATTTGTAATGTATTGTAAACAATAGCTTTCTGCTTATTGTATTTTTCCATCATTTCGGTAACAACCTTATCAACAAAAGGCTGGTACCATGAATCTTCTGCATCAATCATGATGGGAATGTCATTCTCATAGGCTGTTTTACAAAGTTGTGCAACGCAGTCGTTGAAAAACTGAATAGCTTTTGCCGTTTCGATGTCGATAGGCTCAGTTCCTGAAGCCAGGGTTAATACCTGCTGCGAAGCAAATGCAGTAGGTTTAAATACTGAGAATGGAATGTCCGGATGTTTGGAGGCATGAATAACCGAGCGCAGGGTTTCGTCGAGGGTACGTTGCATCGATTCACGATCCTTCCCGCCTTCAACTGAATAGTCGAGAATGGATTTCACCTTGTACCGGCTCAGTAATTTGACTGTCTTCTCACATTCACCTAAGGTTTCGCCACCGACAAAATGTTTATAGAGTGTAGGTTTGATAGCCCATGCGATAGGAATATGCAAATTCAGGGCAAAATAGGTAAGTGATTTACCTGCTTTAACGAGCCATGGATTGGCAATGGTGCCGAATAACATGCGTGCCCTTGAAAGATCGGGGTTGGTTTTGTAGCGGAAAGCAATCTCAGTATTTTCAAATGAAAGCATAAAGGATTTTTTTTTAGTGCTGCAAATGTATAAAGCTTTTTATATGTATGTGCATGGAGCCTGATCCGGATGCAAATAAATTTCAGTAAGTGAAAGGTTTGATGTAAAAAAGAAGCCTGCTAGGAAGAAATCCTGATTCAGGAGAATGATGAAACAATAGCCAGAAGGATAATGATTGTATCGGTTTATATGCAATACTCCGGCATATTTTAATGTGTATAAAGCGGATTTACTGAGCCTTTTAGCAGAAATAACTATCTTTGCCGCATGAACATTGCAAATTCAATTTATTCGGGTAAAATCGGCTGGCAACGTTTGCAGGAAGTGA
>CAIJPI010000230.1 GCA_903822525.1 uncultured Bacteroidales bacterium
CGCATTTATCGAAAGTTATATTACACTTATGAAATTGAGGTTTCCCGAAAATGTGACGGTTACTTTAACGGTTCCTGACGATATCCGCGATATTGAGATTCCACCCATGCTTTTTATTTCATTCCTCGAAAATGCTTTTAAACATGGGGTTAGTTATCAGGCTGAATCCTTTGTGCTATTTAAAATGGAGCAAGATGACACTAAGCTGAATTGCGTTGTTCGCAACAGCAAATTCAAAAGCAAGGACACGAATGAAAAAGGCTATTCCGGCATAGGTTTGACCAACATCAAAAAGAGCCTGGAACTTCTCTTTAAGAATGACTACATCCTCAGCATTCATGAAAACGATAAAGAATACGAAGTACTGTTAACCATTCCCGTATATGATAATAAAATGCATAGCCATTGATGATGAGCCTCTGGCCCTGAAGCAAATCAGCTCATATATTAATAAAACACCGTTTCTGGAAACCGTGGCACTTTGTCACAGTGCTTTCGCCGCCATGGAATTCCTTGCTAATAACGAGGTAGATCTGATGTTCGTGGACATTAACATGCCCGACCTGAATGGAATGGATTTTGTAAAATCGCTCACACAAAAACCACAGATCATTTTTACAACTGCATACAGCGAATATGCTATCGAAGGTTTCCAGGTCGATGCTTTGGATTATATATTGAAACCGATCAGTTATAATGTCTTTCTTAAATCGGCTAATAAAGCGAAAACCTGGTTTGAGCTTAATCTGAAACCGTCCGAATCCATTCAAGCCAGCCAGGACAGCCTTTTTGTAAAATCGGAATACAAAATGGTACGTATCTTTTTATCCGAAATTAAATACATCGAAAGTTCAAACGAATATATCCAGATCCATTTAATAAACGATGAGCCTGTTACCACACTTATCCGCCTGAAAGTGATGGAGGAACAATTGCCTAAAAACAAATTTCTGCGTGTACACCGTTCATTTATTGTAAATCTCGACCGGATAAAGGTGATTGAGCGAAACCGTATCGTTTTCGATCATAATGTTTACATTCCAGTAGGAGAACAATATAAGGAAAGTTTTCAGGCGTTTGTGGATAGGACTTTTTTGGTGTAGTGATATCCGACAATACTTAGTGGTCTTAAATCTCACTTTCTATTCCTGCCATCTTTTGTTTTTTGAATGGACGACTTAACAATGTCCATGCTTTCTTTGTTAAAAAAGTCAGTACAACCGAAGTTATAAAAATACCGGCTAGCCAATACCAATACTGACCAATAGTTTGATTTTGATAAAGTTTCGTGGCAATATTTCCGATTATCAGCCATTGGATAATATAGAAAAGGGTTATGTTTTTCCCAATCCAACAGAAGAAATCTCCCAACTTCGTATCGGGAAACAGTTTCAGGAACAACTGCAGGAAAAGTATCCAGAGCAGCGATATTCCCAGCGCCCAAAGAATATAAGTGAACGTATGATGATAATACGCCGGCAGGTTAATGGTAGTTTCAAATCCCTGATTGAAGAACAGCATTACCGTAATTCCAACTGCTACTATCAGAAGGGTTGAAATAATTTTCTGTCTCTCGGCAAAAAGTTTGATTTTCGACTCATGCTGAGCAAAAATAAATCCTGTCAGTGGATAAGCAAGCCAGGGGAATAACGGGAAATACGACCACGAATAGTTCCCGCCAATGAATGGTAATACATAATAATGATTTGTAATTGTTAGCGAATTATTCGAAAATTCGTTTAACACGGCAACTGCCAGGAGCAACAGTGCGGTTATAAGTTGCTGTCTTTTTCTTAACGATTTTAATAGAGCAAGTATTACTATACTCATTCCGGCCAGGTATAATATATCTATACCAAAAAGATACTCCAACGGGTTGTATGCCCAGGCTTCAAAATAGATTTTCAGCAATAAATGGAAATTGAGCCCGATATTCAATATAAAGCCGAGTATGAATATGGTTAAACCTCTAAGAATGTTTTGACTGGTTGTGCCTTTGTTTTTTGAAATAAAATAACCCATCACAACCATAAATATAACGGCTGCAAATGGCCCACCTAAAAACAGGGATATTTTCCCCAATACGCTCTCCCTTCCGGCTGTATCAATAAAGAGTTCAGTGATGTGGATCTGAACCATAAAAAAAGCGGCAAGTCCTTTGAGTAAATCGGGCAGTTGAAGTCGTTTCATAGTATATTTTATCCGTTTTTTACCACTCTGTTAACGTAAATTTCTACATCGATGGCATTGGATATGATCCGTTTTCAGGTGGTTAGGCGCTTTCCAACTGCGAATATAGTGATTAAAATACAACTCTTTTATCAGTAGAAGCACTATAAATGAGTTTCGATGCCAAAGAGTTGTATGTTCAGCATCGTATTATTTTTGAAGTTTACAAAATTCACCTACTAAATACAGCTTTCTACTGAATTGAACAGGCATCCTGCTGATTTCGTTTCTATTCCGTGTTTACTCATATTATCTTTGTTGCATAACATTAAAACTTTGTAAAATAGAATGCCCGCACTGAACAGGAAGATTAATTATTAAAAGATTGTGAATATGAAACTCAGAAAAAATATTGCCACCAGCGAGGAAGGATTTGTTTTTAATCCGGGTACCGGCGATTCGTTTTCGACCAACCCGATTGGTACTGAAATAATTTCCCTGCTCAAGGAGGATAAATCTTTATCGGTAATCATCGACCTAGTCTGTGATAAATACGATGTGGATAAAAACCAGTTTGAAAAAGATCTTGATGATTTTGTAGCTCAGTTAAAAGAGTCGTCTATTCTAGAATAATCCATTGCATAGACTAGATTTATAATTGTTCGCTAATTCGATAACCAAAACTCAATTTTAATGACAAGGATCATCTTTTTTCTCACATTACTTTTTTCTGCATCAATCCATTTGCAAGGTCAGATAACCCTCGAACACACATATACCGGTGTTTCGGCTGCGTATATAAACCTTCCGGTTTCAGGATATAAATATTATGTCATGGATGTGGCAAACAGCCAGTGCCGCTTATATAATAACGACCACTCGTTGTGGAAAACCATCACACTCAGTATTCCGGCAAACTATACTCTTTACGATATCCAATATGTTACTGAAAACTTGTTTAATACTGATAATACAATTGAGCTGCTGTATGTATCCTATATTTACAATTCAACGTTAGCCTACTATACCTACGATACACGTATTGCAAATGAGAATGGTACAACGCTTTTAAGTGTTCCGGGCGGAGGTTATTCCTATGTGTACCCGGCACAAACGGGGTCCAAACTATTTTTGTGGGTTTATAATTATTCTGTTTCACCAAGCACAGTTAATACAATAGTTTATTCAATCCCCGGGCAAACATCAGCCAATGGTTTAGGCGATTCCCCTATTGATAAGCAGGTTTCGTTCTTTAAAGCATTTCCAAACCCTGCAAATAATGAAGTAACCATCCAGTATGACTTGCCGGCAAATGTTTATCAGGCAGAGTTAAAGCTATACAATGTGAATGGGAATATGGTGAAATCATTTACTGTTGACCACACGTTCAGTAACATTACATTGCAAACCGGTGATTTGGCTGCAGGGATTTATTTATATAGAATTGAATCAGCCAGTTATAAATCGGAAACATATAAGCTGTCCGTCAGCAAATAATTTCAACAAATGCGGGGAATAAACCAGCTGAAATTTCAGCTTTTAGACTCCAATTTGCAAGTTCTTGATAAGATTAAAATAGTGTAAAGTGAGGGAAAACTCCATTTTACTTCATTAAAAATAATTCCCATCAAATGACAAACCAGGCCGATAAAAAAGATACTCTCAGCAAAAAGCAAATTGTTATTGCCGTTACCGCATTGAATGCTATTGATAGTCCGGGACCGGGTGTTGCTGTAATTCGCGCCATTCGCGAATGCACCGATTTTGAGGTACGCATTATCGGGTTATCATACGAATCGCTTGAGCCGGGCTCATATATGCACGACCTGGTTGACAAAACGTACCAGATTCCATATCCATCTGCCGGAACTGACACCCTCTGGGGTCGGCTTATGTATATCCATGAGAAAGAGAAATTAGATCTGATCATTCCGAATTTTGATGCTGAACTTTTTAACTTTATCAAATTAAGAGATAAACTGGCTGAATCAGGCATTCGCACATTCCTTCCTGATCTGGAACAGTTTGAAGCGCGCGACAAAGTAAAGTTATTCGAATTCGGGAAAAAGCATGGTTTGATGGTGCCTGAAGATAAAATAATCCATCAAACGAAAGACCTCGAAAAAATTGCCGAAGAAATCGGGTACCCAATGGTTATGAAAGGCAAGTTTTACGATGCCATCATAGTAAATACGCTGGAACAGGCTCAAAAGGCATTTTACAAAATCCAGGCGAAATGGGGACTACCCATCATTGTTCAGGAGTTTATCAATGGTACTGAAATAAATGTGGCTGCTTTGGGCGATGGCGAGGGTAATGCTATCAGCGTGATTCCCATGCGCAAACTTTATATTACCGATAAAGGAAAAGCATGGTCAGGGATTACAATAGATGATTCGTCATTTATTGACCTGGCCCGGAAATTTATAAAAGTTACAAAATGGCGTGGCGGTTGTGAACTCGAAATTATGCTGTCGGAGGATGGGAAACCCTATATTATGGAAGTAAATCCGCGCTTTCCGGCCTGGATCTATTTAACTGCGGCGGCCGGTCAAAATCAACCTGCATCGCTGGTAAAGATGGCTATGGGGCAGAAAGTGGAACCATTTACCGAATACGAAGTTGGTAAAATATTTATCCGCTATGCCTGGGATTTGATTACTGATATTAGTGAATTTCAGAAAATTTCGGGGAATGGCGAACTTGAGGGTAAAATAAACAGTAATAATAAAGTAGCTATTGATTAAATTGTTGAACGTTTAAAAGGAGTTGTTACATAGTTTCCGATTTCCTGATTCAACTAAAAAGACAAACTTTAAAAACATAGAAAAATCTGATTATGGCACGACAAAGATATGAAAGACCGATTATTCAGAAAATGAGTACAGGACTGATGAATAAATTCGGGACCCGGACAGAAAATATTCCTGTAACGCATATCGAAAGCAATCCTGTAAAAAGCCTGATAAATGAGTATGGTTCACCGTTATTTGTGCTGTCGGAGAAACAAATAAGGCGTAATTACCAGAATGCAACCCGGATTTTCAAAACCCGTTATCCGAAAGTTCAGTTTGCCTGGTCGTACAAAACAAATTACATGGATGCCGTTTGCCGGATTTTTCACCAGGAAGGCTCATGGGCAGAAGTGGTTTCAGGATTTGAATATGAGAAAGCACTTCACAACGGAGTGCCGGGGAATAAAATTATTTTTAACGGGCCCGATAAAACTGATGAACAGCTTGTTAAGGCTGCACGAAATAATTCGCTTATCCATATCGATCATTTCGACGAGCTCTATTCACTCATTAAGTTGAGCGAGGAGAACAACCTGAAACCGCGGGTAGCAATCCGTGTAAATATGGATACCGGCATTTATCCCAAGTGGGATAGGTTTGGGTTTAATTTCGAAAACGGACAAGCCTGGACAGCCATTACCCGTATTATTAATTCCGAAAATCTCGACCTGGTGGGGCTTCATTGCCATATTGGTACTTTTATGCTTTCTCCATCTGCGTATTCAACGGCTGCCACTAAAATGTGTGAACTAACCTGGAGCGTAAAAGAGAAGTTCAACAAAGTTTTACAATACATTGATCTTGGCGGAGGGTTTCCTTCAACTAACACATTGAAAGGCGCATACCTGCCAGGATCTGATACGGTTCCTTCCATCGACCAGTTTGCCGATGCTATTACAGATGTTATACTTGGGTTTGGATTCAAACAGGAAGATCTACCTCTATTGATTCTCGAATCAGGGCGGGTTCTGATTGACGACGCAGGATTCCTTCTCGGAACCGTTTTGGCTAACAAACGGCTTTCGGATGGACGAAGAGCAACCGTTCTCGATTTTGGTGTCAATTCCCTTTTTACGGCTTTTTGGTATGATCACCAGATCAGTACTACTCAATCCTACGGCCAGCATACTGAAGAAATGGTGCTTTACGGCCCACTCTGCATGAATATTGATATTGTTCGCGAAAGCATCACCATGCCATTGCTCGAAAAAGGCCACCATGTAGTTGTTCATAAAGTGGGCGCTTATAATATGACACAATGGATGCAATTTATTACATTGCGGCCTAATATCGTATTAATAGATAATGATAACAATACACACGTAATCCGTAAGGCTGAAACGCTGGAGAATATGCTGTCGAATGAGCAGATCCCTGAACATTTAAGCCTTAATCAGCCTAAATAACTGATTTGGTTAATATTATTCCCGAACTGAGAAAGTGAAATTTAAGCTGCATAATAATGAAAAAAATAATAGCCTTCTGGTTTGTACTTTTGCTGATAAGCACAAAACTTGTATCGCAAAGCAGTTTTTATGACATGAATACCATTCAGCTAATTGAGCTTACATTTACCCAATCGAATCGGGATTATATGATGGATACAGTTAAAGCAGGATCTGAAGGGTATTTTATGGTCAGCAAATTAAAAATTAACGGTGTTGAATACGACAGCGTAGGGGTTAAATACAAAGGAAGCAGCACCTACAGGGTGAGCCAAGTCGAAAATCCACTACATATTGAGCAGGATACCTATAAAGAGGAGGAATATAATGGATTTTCCTACAGTAAGCTCAGCAATCATTCGGCATTGGGCGAACGGATTGCTTCGACACATGTACCCGAAGGTATTATCGATAGCATTTCATTCAAAGCAAAAACGACTGATGTTTCTTTAAAACGAGGCCCTGATGAAAAGGCCGGACTTGTTTTTGCCAAACCAAGTTTTACAGATGCAATCAATTTTACAACTTATATTGACGAAAATAAAAGTTCTTCCGTCATATCTGTTTATCCGAATCCATTCTCCGAAAAACTTCTAATCAAATCAGGTACTATGACAATGCGATCCATCCGGATTGCTAATCTCATAGGTAAAACAGTGTTTTGTCAACAAGGCTATAATTCGAATAATGTTGAATTGTACCTGAGCCAACTCCCGAAGGGGATCTATATGATCATGTTGAATGATGAAATAGGCAGGAAAATAATTAAGAACTAGAAGCAAAGACAAATAAGATTACTCAAAAAAACTTTCTAACAGATAATCCTGCTAAAATGTCCACCCGCCAAAGATTTACATGA
>CAIJPI010000231.1 GCA_903822525.1 uncultured Bacteroidales bacterium
TAGAAGTAAAAACTCCATTGCCGGTTGAAGTTAAAAGCTCTTTAAACATATCATTTACATACAGTTTAACCTGTGCATTCTCCAGGCCTTGAAGCTCATTGGTATCAAGCTTTGAAGCAAGGGAAATATGCACTTTCAACAGGCTGTCGGCTTTCAGGAAACTGTTAACTGTTGGAACCTGCTTAAAATCTGCGAAATCGGATTGGACGAGTTTGCGGCAGGAGGTGGATGCCAACAGCATTAAAACTAAAGTAATATGTAGAATAATTTTCATCTCAAAATAGTTTGTACCAAGCCTTTAAAAAATTGAACTAAGAACTGCTTTTAATTATATTAATTTATTATTTGCGCTTGTATTTATATGTTAAACCAAAACGGAGCATCGATGGTGGCGTTGGATGCTGATTTGAACTATAAACAGTAACAAAATAATTGAAGTAGCCGTAATTATATTCGGCAAATAATCCAATGTGCTTCCAAACATAAAATGCAGCTCCAACTCCAACACTATATTCAGCCATATGTCTTGGTAAGGAATAATTTTCAGGAATAAACTTGTAATGCCCGCCATATTTTGCAGTCAGGTAAAGATCAAATCTAAAGTCATTGGCTTTTACTATAAATGCAAGAGGGCTGAAATTCAGATTCACTCCGTAAAAAAGTGTATTTGCAGGATGGTTGTAATCACTCCCACCCATTAAGTTATAACAGGTGAAACGACTATAACCGGAATAAACTCCAACCTCCAGGTATTTAAGCAAACCATAGTCCACCTGTATTCTGTAGTTAGGAACACGATGATCGTAAGTCCCTTCCTTGGGGTACGAGGAATATCCAAATTTTATGTTGTAACGGCCTTTGATATATGAGTATTGAGCCGAAGCACTTATTCCACAAATTGAGCATAAAAACCAAATTAGTAGCAATTTAGATTTCATAGCATGTAAATTAGTACAAGTTCGCATTTAAATATGTGACTCAACTGCATCAAATATCAGATAAAATTATTGACACCAGTACCTCTGTTTTATAAATTAACAAATTTTAGTACTTCACCCGCCATTTATATTAGCCTTGTTCTGTGCTGTCTGTCTGTTGATAAAAGTTAGTTAAGCGATTCAAACTAATATCTTGTTCTGATTGATATTATTTTAGCAGAAACCCACATTCTTTAATAGTCGATTTTGCATCCTCTGATTGCAACCATTCGTAAAGTTTGTAAGCCATTGTATTATGGTCTAAATTGGAACGGATTGCAACATGTACCTCTGATATAAAGGGGAATGTTCCGTTTTTAACCGTTTGTTCATCGGGGAAAATACCATTGACAGCTAATTTAGGCACTTCGCTGTCAGGTTTGCGTGCCTGCAAATTTTTGTAGTTATTGAAAGTATAACAGATAGAATTCTCGTTGCCTAAAATTTCACCAAAAACCTGTGACATTCCACCTATTGAACTTTCCGGAAAATCAGCCGGTTCTAAACCATTCATTACTAATTTTCTGAATATTTCTTCGCTGCCCGAATTGCGGGGACGTGTAAATACTTTTATACTCGCATTATTACCTCCAACTTGCAACCAATTGGTGATTTCGCCAGTATATATTTTCTGGATTTGATTTACTGTCAGCGATTTTACAGGAGTACTCTTGTTTACAACAAAAACAAAAGCGTCTAACGCGATAGGTGTTTCAATCAGTGTAATTCCAACAGAATCGGCATGTGCTTTCTCGTCGGGCGAGATAGTCCTGTGTGTAAGGATAATATCAGCATTGCCATCAATTAGGTTTATAAATGCGCCGTGTGTTTGAGAACTCTTGACCCTCTCACCAAAAAAAGTTTTATACAGTTCGGGAAGATCTTCCATGTTAGCCTGTAAAGTCCATTCAGACACAACAGCTGGTGGCATCCAATTATAACCTATTCCTAATAGTTTGCAAGCCACCATTGTATTCAAAACACTTGCAGAAGTAGAACCATCTACCTTAGGATAATTTTCAAACGAAATGTCTTTTATACCAATAAATTTTTCTTCTTCTTTATTGCAACTCGTGCAAATGCCTATTGTAACTATAGCCAAAACTGCAATTAAATTCAATCTGTTCATATCTCTAAATTTAAGTTTTTGTAGATAGCCTTTATCATTATCTTTTTACTGTCAGTTAATCATGAAATACACAAAGGTCAAATTCTTTTTCTATCGAGCGAGTAGCCTTAAATTTTGTTTTGTCTGTTTCTGCTCTGCACGGTCGTTAAGCTTGTTACCGCCAATGTCTCTTATTTCGTAATTTGCAAAGTATTCGAGTAAATATTATTATAAGGAGAAGCAATGTCATTAATAAACAAAGTGACTTTTAACTCATAGTTGCCTTTTCCTAAATCAATGAAAGCTTTATTGTCCCATAATAAGTTACTAAGATGAACTAAATAATGATAATTGCCACCACCTTGCAAATTAAAAAGACCATATGTTGGTTGATCAATAATATGCTTATTATAAATGCCTTCACTTGAAAAAAACTCTTCATTTGTTAGTTTGTTTATCAAGCTATATTTCAAAACGCATTCTTTTTCGAATTCATTTCCACTTGTATTAAGGATTGTAATTTCACAAACTGAATCTGCACTGCTGTCATGAACTGTAGATAACTCAACGTTCAAATAATCAGAATAATTGTTCAAAACCTTATCCTCAGATTTACTACAGCTAAATACTATCAATCCCATTGATAGTAGACTAATAATCAATTTAGTAGTTTTCATGGTTTGTTTTGTTTAGGTTAAAATTTATATTAGGTATATGTATGAACTTTAAATGTTAAGATTTATTTTAATGTCAGCCAATTAATAGCTAATACATTTCTTTTTATCGATTCGTATCTAATTTCTTTCTGTCAGTTGTGATTTTTCAAACATTGGTAGTAACGGATTACCTATAGCAAGTGCGGGAATAAATTGCACTGCATTTTCAAGCCAGCACAAATGTATTTACGTTAAACTGAAATCCCAAATTACTCCTTGGATAAGATCGCAATAATCAGTAAGTTATCGTTTTATTATTTGCGAAAAGTGAAGTATTGCTTACTGTATTTGCGATTTTCGCAAATACAGTATTATCTTTACACAAAATAATCCATATGGATACACTTAGCGTTTCAAAAAAAATACTTGCAGCAATTAAGAATATTCAAGGAACAAAATATTTACCTACAGGTTTGACCAAGTATGCGACATGTGGACTACCGATTTATTTTGTGCTGGTTTTTACGCTAAGATATGTAATTGATATGCATCCGTATATGTTACCATATTTGGATTTAACATACGATTTATGAGATGTATAATATTAAAAATGCTATTAAAAGCTTCTAATGTAAGACACTGATGGTATAATCGGGAATAAACAAATCTGGTACAGATGCAAATTCTTGCCTTTATCATAATCGAGGTACACGAAATAAGGATTCTGGTGACTGTAAACGTTATAAATCGAAAGTACCCAATCACGGGTTCCTTTTTTCATCTCTTTTATGAATCGAGCCGAAAAATCCAGCCTGTGATAAACAGGCATGCGGCTTTGATTCCGACCGGGATAGGTGTATGTGGCATCAGATATTTGCTTAAAAACTGATATCGGATTATTTGTTTCGTTTCTGTAATTGTAATTTATAGTCGGATATTTACCATCAGGTAAAGTAATGGCATTACCCGAATTAAGCACAAAATCAGCACTAAGTATAATATTCTTGCGGATGGTGTAATTTGCAACCACTGTAAAATAATGCCTTCTGTCGAATTTGTAAGGATACCAATTGCCTTTATTAATGTTTTCAAATTGTCTGAAGTTATAACTCAATGTATAACCGACCCAACCGGTAAACTTGCCTTGCTTCTTTTGCACAAGCAATTCCATTCCATAGCATTTACCTTTGCCATCCCGTTCAATTTTATCCTCCCAATTGTTAGCTCCTCCAAAAAAGCTTGCACCTTCGCTAAATTCAATCTGGTTGCTTAATGTTTTGTAATATCCTTCCACATTTAGTTCTATTCCGGTATTTTTTAAGGTATGATATACTCCAATGCTATACAAATGACTATACTGAGGCCTGGTGGTTGGAGTTGCCGGAACCCACAAATCAGTTGGTAAACCTGTTCCATTATTCGAAAGTAAATGCAGGTTCTGCTGCATATAAACATAACTTGCCTTAATCGACCAATCTTGTTTTATAATGTAGTTTAGAGTTACCCTAGGTTGTAATGAAGGAAAAGTGTGTTTGTTTACAAAATAGGAATTATAGTGCAAACCGATATTTGCATTTATCTTTTTAGTGAAGGTTAGTTCACTTTCTGCATAAACTATTATTTCATCCGAAGTCAATTTTGTTGATCCGAAGATCGTATCTGTTGAAGTGTCTTTATAAATATTTAAACCGGGATTAAACTGGTGATGTGTATAACTTGCGCCCATTTTAAAGCTGATAGTATTGGTAACAAAATAATCAAAATCTTTTTTTAAAATCAGGTCGTTTACACCCGAAACAAAGGCTGAACTTGCTCTTTCGAGTACATCTCTACTCGTTTTGTCTTTCTGTTCATACTTAACCTCATTCGTATAGTCAAAATGGGTATATGCAAACGTTAAACTTCCAAATAACTTGCTGTTGTACTGATGATTCCACTTAAGCGATGCAAGCGTATTACCCCATTTAATATTGGCCTGATAATCGTAAAAAGTGCTTGAACCATAGGCTATATTATCTTTTTGTTTGAAAAAAATATTGTCGCGGCCTTTATAAAATGAGAGAGATACAGAATTTTTAGGATTGAAATCATGCGTTACCTTGGTGTATAAGTCATAAAAAGTGTACCCTGCGCTGTATTCATTTCCGCTTCCCAGTTTTGTGATCAAGCGGGTTGCAAGGTCGAGATTACACCTGCGCATGCTAACCATAAACCGGGTTTTTTTGTTAAAAAGAGGTCCTTCCAGAAATAGCCTGGTTGCTAATGTTCCAATCCCAAATTCGCCTTTTATAGATTCGGGATTACCACTTTTCATCCTGATATCGACCACACTGCTTAACCGTCCGCCATACCGAGCAGGAAATCCACCTTTAATAAGTTTAACATCGTTTATTGCATTTACGTCGAAAACCGACACAAACCCGCCAATGTGATTAACATAATAGAGCGGTATATCGTCGAGTAATATGAGGTTTTGATCAGGCGTGCCACCTCTGACATATAAGCCACTTGTACCTTCGTTTCCTCCCTGTACACCTGGCATAAGTTGAAATGCTTTTAACACATCAACTTCACCTCCCAAGGCAGGTAAAAGTTTGATTTGTTGCATTGGAATTTTCAATACACCGGTTCTTGGCACTGACACGCTTGTGCCTACCGCTTTTATTACAACTCCCTGTAAATCGTTAGTTTTGGGAGAGAGTAAGACATTCGCATTTTCATTCGGTGAACTAAATTTCAATGTATCAGAAGTATAACCAATATAGCTGAATATAAGCGAAACAGGAAAGTGATTTGTCCTGATGCTAAAAAACCCATAATTGTTGCTTGTAATACCATCAGTTGTGCCGGAAATATAAACCGAACAGCCAATTAGTTTTTCACCTGATTGCTTATCCGAAATAAAGCCTTGAATATTCTTTTGGGAGAAGCCTGAAAAACAAGTAGCGGAAACAGCCAGAAATATCAAAATCCGTTTTTTCATTTCCTTTCTATCTTACTTGTTGTTGAACTATAAGCAGCTACCACACCTAAACCACCTTCTACATTCGTGTACATATCGAGCGGTTCGCCGGTAAATAATAAGTTTTGGATTCCATCCGAATTAATACTCGCATTATAGGAATGACGGGTATAATATTTCCGATACAAGTAATATTCCATGGAAATACTGCGTAACAAAATATAACCATCTTCTCCAAAAGGACTAATCCAAATACCATCCGGCATCATATATCCACCAGCAATTGAAAATGCTAATTGTTGTTTTTTACCATTAAAAAGTTTGTCGCTGAAAAATATAGTGGTGGGGGAATAATCCCAATCTCCTTCATTTTGCACAATTTTATCGGGTATTAATACATAAAATGGGTCATTCTTATATGAGTAACGATAGGTGTTTGTAAGGTTATCATATCTCTTGGTATATATTATCACTTCATAAAAATTATCAACATCCGGATTATCGTCAATTGTAAATGTTAGTTCTCCAAAATATTGTTGATTTACGGCATCGTACCCAGTCGGGAATTCCATTTTAGGTTCATAGAGCGGTGTTGAATCAGGTACAGTGGCATTGCCCGTTAGCTTTTCACTATCTTTAATTACTTCAATTTTGTATGAATCACCTGGTGCTGGTAATACATTTGAACTATAAGTTCCGTTATTTTCATTAATTAATGTATCTAATAATATGCTGTTGCTGTAAAGCATAACAATAGCATCATTTATATATGAGGGGTCTTTACTTAAAATACCCATTGTCCGTCCTACATGAACACGTATTGCGCTATCAGTATTAATTATTGACTGACAATACAATTTCGACTTACTCTCAGGTAATAGATCATCACGGATTTTTTTGCAGGAAGTTGCTAGCAATACCAAAATCAAAATTGCAAGAAGACTGATTTCTTTCATAAATGATATTCCGCTATTAAGTGTAAAAAGATTCCTCAAAAGCTAACTATTAAAATGAGTGTTTATAAACCCGGCTTAAGTGCTATTACAATGTGTTTGAAAGCAGATAAGCATATGTAAAAACATTACAATAATAATTAGCTTTTGAAGAAACCTAATTAACAAATTGTTTACCAAGCAACAGCGCAAGGTATTCCGCAACAGCCACCGGGCAAAGCGGCAGTTATGTTAAAACTAATTGGCTTGGTACCCCAACCATAGTAGCCATTGTAAGGAGCTGTTACAATAGAATAAAGAAAACTATTGGGAACAGGCACTCCTGTAAATGGATTAAATGTTAAAGTTGCATTGCTTGCAGAAGGCAAAAATGTATAAGTTGAGAAATCATTATATATGCCATTAGTTGATGTATATGGTCCATACCATATCTGGCTCCAATCCAAATGAAGACTTGCAGGACCGTTGATGGTTTCTTCGCCCCAATATTGAACCCATCTGTTCGGGAATTTCTTTTGTTGGGAATTAGTGTGTATTGTTAAGGGATAACCTTGAATCATTTCTGAATAATTTAATCCTTGAGTACTTCCAGCGGTTTTAATTGTATAGGTCGCATCAAGACTTGCCCTGCAAGATCCACTTGTTTGCCATCCTGAGGGCATGTAAGCAGTATAAGTACCGGACAAAACACTTTTTATATTGGAGTTTGAAGATTCTGAATTTGAAGAGCTGGATTCAATTAACTCTCGGCTATTAGCTAACGTGGCATTTTCCATACTTTTTATACTATTCCCTTTTATAAAATAGAGTACATTGCCTACCATAACCAAACCATCTTTATTTAAATAAACTGCCATGCCCCTGTTAGACAAGTTATAATCAATATAACTACCTTCAGGCTCATTTATTTCCTTAATCAGTCCTTTTTTTAAAGCATCTAAACATTCAGGACTATAACCAGGATAAGGTATATTTTTCATTTCTTCATCTGTTTTTCCTATATATGGTGTGATCTGGCGATTGTACTCAATTAACGTAACTTTCTCGAAAATACGTTTTTGAGATTCAAAACCTAAGCTTTCTTCTTGTTTTGTTAGTTCGGATATTCCCATTCTATTTGCCTTATTTTCATAATTTGAGAGCGCGATTTGATCCTTAAAAACGAGAACTCCACTTTTACATTTGATGTTATCATTTATAGAAACATCTCTACTTTCGGAGTTATTGTTTTGTTCCGAAACATTTTTTTCACATGAAATTGAGATTAGGATTAATCCAATTAATGGTAAAAATAGCTTTTTCATATTCAATTAATTTTAGATAGAATTTTAAAAACTTCCACTTTCGCAGTCAATCAGGTATATGTCATTGCATATACGAACCTGCGCGGATATATATCGACGTTGTTAGTCAGATTTATTATCCGTTAATTATGCTACCTTTGTGTCGCCTCTCTGTGTTTTGGTTCGTACTCGGTTAAATTAGCGTTTGATGGGTCAGCCTCACAGGGAGGCATTCTTTTTTATTGTAATGAAGTTGTAGGATGGCGTAATCCTGCTAAACGGCATTGAATTATTAATGCATGTACGAATTTCTTTTCTATCGACTCAATAAATACAGCTTCCATTTGATTGGGAACAAAGCTACCTAAGGCCAACAATTCGGATGTATAGCAAGATATCATAAGCGTATATAAGAAAATATTTAGGGGCAAATATATTTAAGGTTTGCATGAATATAAAATTATTCCTTGGATAAGATCGCAAGAATCAGCTTGTTATCTTTTTGTTATTTGTGAAATAAACAGTATTGCTTACTGGATTTGCGTTTTTCGCAAATTCAGCATTATCTTTACACGAAATAATACATATGGATGCAACTAGTCTTTCAAGAAAAATACTTGAAGCAATTAAGAATATTCAAGAAACTAAATATTTTCCAGCAGAGCTATTGTCAGAATTGTTACATATTAGTACAGATGCAGCTTATAGACGGTTAAGCGGCAAAGTTGATTTAACTTTGGAAGAAGCTACGAAACTCTGTAGTAAATATAATTTGTCGATTGACAACCTTACTTCCCTTTCAAATAAAAAAATATCATTCGATTATTTTGCTCTTTTTAATGAGCACTTTACCGATTCATATTCAGTTTACCTCACGGCACTTGAATCTTCCTTGCAGGAAGTAATTACTACAAATGGGAACATTTTTGTTGCTGCGGCAGATATTCCGATTGGTTTCTTATTAAGATACCCAAACCTTATGTCTTTTAAATTATATTGCTGGAGAATCGATATGGTAGGGCCTAACAAACAAGTATTCTTCATAACAAAAGCGGAAGGCAATCCATATAGTCAGTTTTTCGCCCGTTTCCCAAAATTATATGAGCAAGCAAATAGCAGTGAGTTATGGTGCA
>CAIJPI010000232.1 GCA_903822525.1 uncultured Bacteroidales bacterium
TTCAATATCTGCGACCTGGTCGACAGCGGATTGAAGCCGGTAACGGTTTGCTCCGACATACTGAAACCAGGAGGTTACGCGAGGCTTTCGCAGTATATTGAATCCCTTTCGGTGGAAAGGAATTCGAAAAGCAGGACGGCACTCGAAAAGCTGAATGTTTATGCCGAAGAAGTGCTCCTAAATGATGACTACAAACGTGATCCGTTTGTGAATAAAAGCATAAAAACGAGGCGTCCGCTTGGGTATTTCGATTGCATACACGCACCTTGTGTTGACGAGTGCCCTACCAACCAGGATATTCCCGAATATTTGTTCCATACCTCACAAGGTGATTTCCGGAAAGCCTTCGAAGTGATCCTGGCAAAAAATCCATTCCCAAATGTGCTGGGTGTGGCATGTGACCATCTTTGCCAGACTAAATGCACCCGCATCAATTACGAAGACGCCCTTAAAATTAAAGAAGTCAAGCGCTTTGTTGCTGAGAAAGGATTTGCATCCGATATCAGGATTTCCACAAGCAATGGCAAAAAAGCAGCTATTATAGGCGCTGGTCCTTCGGGTCTGAGTTGTGCTTATTTCCTGAAAATGGGCGGCTTCGAAGTAACTATTTTTGAAACAAAATCTATTCCCGGCGGAATGGTTTCGGAAGCTATACCTGCATTCAGGCTGAAAATGGAATCGCTTCAAAAAGACATTGAGCGGATTGAAAAGCTTGGTGTTACCATACAATATAACACTAAGGTCGACACGGCTATGTTTGCCCGATTGCAGTCAGATTATGATTTTATATATATCGCTGCAGGTGCACAGCGTTTCAAAACACTTGGGATGGAGGGAGAAAATGCTTCCGGTGTACTTAATGCTTTTGAATTTCTTAAAAGTGCCAAAGCAAGCCAGCCCATCGTTTTAGGTGAAAATATCATCGTTATTGGCGGAGGAAATACAGCTATGGATGTGGCCCGCACTGCCAAAAGGCTTGCACCCTCATCCAGTGTAAAGGTTTTGTACCGGCGTACCCGTTCCGAAATGCCTGCTGATACCGACGAGATTAAAGCATTGCTGTCAGAAGAGATTGAGCTCTGCGAATTGCTGGCTCCCGAAAAACTGCTGGTAGCCGATAATCATATCAAAACTGTTATCTGCGCCAAAATGCAACTGGTCGTTTCCGAGAAGGACGCCCGCCCGGTTCCTGTGAAGATAGAAGGTGAATTTATAACTTTTCTGGCCGATACATTAATACCAGCCCTGGGACAGGAAGTTGATATCGATTTTATTAGGCCGGGCGAACTGCAAACTATAAAAGGCTCGTACGAAACAGCTATTCCGGGTGTTTTTACAGGCGGGGACGCCATGCGGGGAGCTGCCTCCATTGTTAAGGCTGTTGGCGACGGCCGTAAGGCTGCCATTCAGATTGCTGCCAAAGCAGGTATTATACTTCCGTCCGAAAAAATTTCGTCGGATAAAAAAATGACGCACAGCGATTTTATTATCCGGAAGTCGAAACGCATTAAAACAGAAGGTCCTGTCGACAGCGATCACAATCCCTTCACTGAGGAAACAGCCATTCGGGAAGCCTCCAGGTGCCTGCTATGCGGAGATGCCTGCAGTGTTTGCGTTACCGTTTGCCCGAACCGTGCCAACAATTATTACCATACCGAAGCTGCCGATATCCCGGTCTGGAGAGTGACTTTTGGCGATGGCAACCCTTCTTTTGAAATAGAAAGTTATTTAAAAATACAGCAAAAGTACCAGGTGTTGAACATGGCTGATTTCTGCAACGAATGTGGCAACTGCACCACTTTCTGTCCGACCCAGGGCTCCCCTTTCAGCGATAAACCCCGTTTTTGCCTCACTGAAAAAAGTTTCATGCAGACCGAAAATGGCTTCTTCCTGAAAAAGGAAGGAAAACTCATTACTCTGCTTCATCATAGCGGTGACCAAACCATGCAGTTAACCAGGGAAAATGATTCGTACATATATTTGGATGAAGAAATTACTGTCAGTTTTGATGCTACTGATTTTCAAATGGTTGATGTATTAAAATTCGATGCTGGCCTGCCGGGTGTGACACTGAAAAAGGCAGCTGAAATGAAAGTGCTGATTGATTCGGTACCCGGTTTATTTGGGTAAAACTGATTCGGGAATTAATATAAAATACCCATTTTACATTCATAACTTTGTAAAGTTAAAGCCTGAGAAATGATAAAACTTACCGACACGATTGTTAATGCTGCTGCCAGGCAGAAAGCTATTGAACGTTTCCGCGAAAAAGGGATAGTGCTGCCAACGTTTGCACAGATGCGCAATCCCGAAACTGTACCCGAAAAGATCAAAAATCAGTTAAAAAATATAGGATTATGGGATCTGCATCCTGCAAACCTGTTCAGGATCACCTGGAAAAACCAGCCGGTTGCACAAGGCGGCCTGTACGGAGAAGTGAATCATCTTGAAATTCCATCACAAATTACCGGTGTAAAAACACGCATCATACTGTTAACAGGCAAATATTTTCCAACCGGAGCTCATAAAGTGGGAGCTGCATACGGTTGCCTGGCACCAAGAATACTTACCGGCGAATTCGATCCCACCTATCATAAAGCTGTTTGGCCTTCTACCGGCAACTATTGCCGTGGAGGAGCTTTCGACTCCCACCTTATGGGTGTTACTGCAGTAGCCATCCTTCCGGAGGAAATGAGCAAAGAGCGTTTTACCTGGCTACGCGAAATTGGTGCCGAAGTGATAGCCACCCCCGGCTGTGAATCGAATGTGAAGGAAATCTACGACAAATGCTGGGATATCCGCCGCAACCGTCCCGACTGTGTGATTTTCAACCAGTTCGATGAATTCGGAAATCCTTGCTGGCACTATAACGTCACGGCTCCGGCACTTGAGGAAGTATTTAATTCGGTTAAATCACCCAAGGGACAACTGGCAGCCTACATTTCGGCAACCGGATCGGCGGGAACTATTGGTGCCGGCGACTACCTCAAAAAACAATTTCCTCAGATGAAAATTGTTGCCTCCGAGGCCCTGCAATGCCCTACCCTGCTAAACAATGGCTTTGGCGGACACCGCATTGAAGGAATAGGCGACAAACATGTTCCATGGGTTCATAATGCAAAAAATACCGATGTGGTAACGGCTATCGACGACGAAGACTGCATGCGTATTTTCAGGCTTTTCAATGAACCTGAAGGGAAAAAATATCTGAAATCCATAGGTATAGAGGCTGAACTCGTTAATAAACTCGAATTACTGGGCATCTCAGGTGTTGCAAATATTCTGTCGGCAATAAAAACAGCCAAATATTATGAAATGACTGGCGACGATGTAATTCTCAGCCTTGCAACAGATTCGGCCGAAATGTATGGTTCGCGCCTGGAAGAATTGAATGCCGAAAAGGGCGCCTATTCAGAACTTCAGGCAGCCAAGGATATGGAAAAATGCCTTTTCGGACAGGGCACCGACCACCTGAAAGAGCTAAACTATTACGACCGCAAAGCCATTCACAACCTCAAGTATTTCACCTGGATCGAACAGCAGGAAAAAGATATTGAAGACCTGAACCAGCTCTGGAACGATCGCGAAATCTGGGCACAGCAACTGCAGC
Source organism: uncultured Bacteroidales bacterium (assembly GCA_903822525.1). Lineage (GTDB taxonomy): Bacteria > Bacteroidota > Bacteroidia > Bacteroidales > UBA4417 > UBA4417. The sequence continues at coordinate 3,611 of CAIJPI010000232.1, forward strand.
AGGCTGCCAGGTGGGATGAAATGATAAATCAGTTTAACGAGGAAACAGGAGTACTCAGGAATATGTAAAGTGTCAGACACCTGAAAAAGGTGTTCAGACACTTTACAATTTAGATTGTTGTAACGAATTTTGAAATAATGAAAGCCAAATTCACATACGAGTGCTCCGACTGTGGCATGCAAATTCCTGCCGGTGAGGTTATTTACCTCTGTCCTGCCTGTAGTATGAGGCAACAGCCCGGCCAACCTCCGCTTGGTGTGATGAAAATCATTTACGATTACCCGGCATTAAGTGAATTGTCATTCCGTGAACTGGAAGAAAGTCATTTCCTGCCTTTAATGCCGGTAAACGATACGAAGAGCTTTTCTTACCTTAGGGTGGGACACACTCCACTTTATGCCATACAATCCCTTGATGGTCACACGCTCGATGCCGAACTTTTCCTGAAAGATGATTCTCAGAATCCAACCTTTTCATTTAAAGATAGAGCTTCAGCCTTGGTTTCAGCTTTTGCAAAAGAAAATGGAATGGATACCCTTGTTGCAGCTTCTACCGGAAATGCAGGATCGTCATTAGCAGGTATTTGTGCTTCACGGGGACAGAAAGCCGTGGTTTTTGCTCCTTCATCTGCGCCAAAAGCCAAGCTTACCCAAATCATGATGTATGGTGCTGTGCTCGTTCCGGTGGCCGGTAATTACGACCAGGCTTTCGATCTGAGTGTTGAAGCTACCAGGCTTTTCGGCTGGTATAACCGCAACACAGCTTTTAATCCGCTTACAATTGAAGGGAAAAAGACCGTTTCGTTCGAATTATTCGGTCAGCTGCATGAGCAATTGCCCGACCTTATATTTGTACCTGTCGGCGATGGAGTAATTATATCGGGGGTATATAAAGGCTTTGAAGATTTGTTCCACCTGGGTATCATTGATAGAATACCTGTCATTGTTGCTGTTCAGGCCGCCGGAAGTTCTAACCTTGTAGAAAATATCGGCAACGAAAAGTTCACTTCAACAGCTTCACATACACTTGCCGACAGCATTTCGGTCGATATCCCCAGGAATTTCAATATGGCAGCAGGCTATATCACGAAATACCACGGTCTGACAGTAACAGTAACCGACAAAGAAATACTTAAAGCTTCATCCGTCCTGGCTAAAAATACCGGTATATTTACTGAGCCGGCTGCAGCAGCAGCTTTTGCCGGTTTCCTTAATTATAAAAGCCGGAACTTAATTCCAAAAGCATCCTCCAATGTAGTACTGTTGACCGGAAGTGGACTGAAAGATCTCAATGCTGTTCAACCGCTCTTCGAAATCCCTCAGCCTGTTAAGCCAGATTTGCAATCAGTCGAAAAGTTTCTGAAGGACTTTAAGTTGTAAGATTTCAGGCTGTTGGAAGTTGCATTTTTTGCATCAGGTAAGAACATAAATACTGGCCCTTGAAACAGCTCTGATTAACCCTACATCCGGTTCTGTTTTGGGAGAAAACGAATTAAAATTACCTATAACCGGGCAAGTTCCGGAGGCCTAAATCAGCCCGCATTGCAAACCTAATTTCACACATAACCGAATAACAGCCATACAGCTTAAACTCAATGATACAATTCACTTTAAACGGAGAGTCTGCCCTGTTTGACGGGAATCCGGAAACCAGCCTGTTGAAATACCTGAGGAACACGAGAAACATCACTTCTGTAAAAGATGGCTGTTCCTGCCAGGGTGCCTGTGGCGCATGCATGGTTGAGATCAATGGGGAGGCTAAGCTTTCGTGTCGTACATCATTGAAAAACCTTGAAAATACTGTTATTAATACGCTCGAAGGCCTCCCCGAACACATCAGGGATATTATGGCCAGGGCTTTCGTCGAAAAAGGCGCCATTCAATGCGGTTTTTGTACTCCGGGTTTCCTGATGCGCACCAACGTACTTCTGCAGAAAAACCCTTTACCCTCCCGTGATGAAATCAAAAAGGCTCTAACGCTGAACGTTTGCCGTTGCACCGGCTATGTTAAGATTATTGATGCCATTCATGAAGCAGCAAAACGGATGCAGAATGAACCCGCAGTTGCTTCTACAACGCTGTCAGGAAATGTAGGGACTTCCTATCCTAAATACGAAGCCTATGAAATGGCCGTTGGAAAACGCATGTTTGTGAATGATCTGAAATTTGATGGAATGCTTTACGGCGCCTTGTATTTTTCCGATCATCCAAAAGCCCGGATTCTTGAAATTGACACCTCCGAAGCTTTGGAAATAAAAGGTGTTGTCAGAATTTTTACGGCAGATGACGTACCGGGCAATCGGTTTGTCGGACTGATTTTCAA
>CAIJPI010000233.1 GCA_903822525.1 uncultured Bacteroidales bacterium
ACTGCCGAATTGTAATTTATTTCATTAATTACAAGCGAGTCGGAGAAAACACGTGGGACAAAAACTGCAGTAATGCTATCGTTGGCAGTCAGCTGAATACGGATGTTCAGTGAAGTATCGAAAGGATTAATTATATTGTTGTTTACCAGCCAGTGGTCGAATTTATACTGCTGATCCGTTTCAATAGCTGATAGTTTTGTATCCATTCCGCCGTAATAATTTCCTGTCCAGGGTAGGGAATTTAATGTTAGGGAGTTTACCTGAACCTGTCCGGTTCCGGGAGGAACAGCATTTACAACAAGCTGGTAAGGACCTGTAAGCGAGTAGCAATCATTCAGGCCGGTTGTAACAACTGTGTACCGGGTATTGATAAAATCACGGATTTTCTGTACATTTTCATTCCATTGTGCAAAATTTCCTCCCCATCGGTCGCAGTGCCTGGGCATATCGGGAGTTATCAGACCGACCATACTGTCGTAAAGAGGAATAATATTCGATGGGTTGAAGGCTGAATTGAGCAGATCGGCATAACGCGACACATAATATTGTTCAAATCCCGGATTTTGCCTCAGCTTATTCAGCACTTTAACATGGCCTTCAGGATCGGAGGGACCCGAGATTCCTTCCTGGAAACATGGCGTGACAAAAGGATTCTGTGCCGGAATGCCGGTATAATTTATATAATGACCAAAAGTCGCGTCTTCGTCCCAGAGTATATACCCCCATCGTTTATGACCGCCGTTCGGATTAGTGCCTTTCCACCAGCCGACATTCCAGTTGAGCCAGTCGGAGCATACCACGTATGAATTGATAAGCATATAATCGACCAGGCTTGCCGGATCAAACTGCGATTCGACAAAGTCATAATTCGACTGTATCGCCATATTGTGCGACATGATATAATTATACAGGGCATACCAGTCATCGAGGGCAGGCTGGCCGCCATATTCAGCCCAGGTATTTCCCCAAAGCATCAGGTAATACAAATCGTATTTATCCTGGTCGTAGTAATACTTTGTAAAATCATGATCATTAGGCTTTTCGCGGATGGAATACACGCCCCAATACTGACCGTTGGCGAAAACGATACACCGTGCCGATTTACGTTCATCCAGGCTCATACCTGCTTTCACCGAAACCGTCTGAATAAAATCGTCACGGATCAATGCGCTTGAATCAATACCCGGATAATTATCGTCGCCACAGGCCCGTAAAATAATTTTTTGAAATTCTCCCCGGTCGGTATCTGGAAAGAAAGGTTCAATCAGAGCATAGTTATAACCGCATTCGTCGCGCATTTTGTAATCGAGGCTGCGTTGTGGATTGGCCCACGAATCCTGTCCATGCTTGCCGAATTCACCATATCCCATTGTAGTGCGCACTTTAGCCAGATTATAATATTCTATCGAACCCCAGGGGATAATATTTCCATTCCCGTTTAGTAAAGTTGTAAGGTCGGTAGCTGCAATGGATACTACCGGAAGTGAAAAATTTTCGTTGATAAAATAGGTGTTAAACTCAATTAATCCGGGCAATATAGTTGTGTTGTTACTAAAAACTTTTGCCTTAATTATTTTAGTTGATGGTATAGGTATTGGGCTGGAATATATGGGCGAACTTGCTATCGGATCGTTCCCATTGGTGGTATAGCGGATTTTGGAATCCGGTTCATTCGTGCTGATGCTGACCGTGAAACCACTGGTATAAAAACCGCCTGCAACGCTCATTATGGGTTTTTCTGCATACCGAGTATATGAAATTGTACTGTTGGAGGAACCGGGTGTTGGGGAACTGAAAACGCCCCACACAGAGTTGCCATTGGTTATTCTGCCGTTCGAATGCCCTCTTTGACTGATAGTAAGTTGTTGCTGGTCGAGGACTATTCCACCTGGATCAGCGAATACAATAAATTCGGTAGTCGATTTAGTTTGAGAAAGCTTAAAGTTGGTATGAAAATTCCCCGGATTTGCCTGATTGCGGCCTGATGCCCAAAACCGTAAGAATCCGTTAGCCGGGATAATAACCTCTTCGGGTATCAGGTATTTTTGGGGAGCGGCAGGATTGTCGCTCAGGTAATACCCGCTGATATTTACCATGGTACTGCTGCTGTTGTATAGTTCAATCCAGTCACCATATTCCTGATAATCATCGGCGAAGCTATCAAAATTAGAACACGAATATTCATTTATTACTACCTGTGCTATTACTTTATTTTCTGATACATAAGCAAGTAGAATAAAGGCAAGGCAGGTGTAAAGCATGCTTAAAATTGACTTCATAAACGGAAGGTCTTTGGTTTATAATCGTTCAGGCACTGATAAAATACTATACTTGGTTTAGCTGTCGATCCGTGCTGTTAATCCGCCAAAGCTAATAATAAATCGGGCTGCAGCTGAAAATTATTTCGGCAAAAAGATGTTGCACCTGAATCACAGATTACCCATGTAAATTTAGGGTTGTAACTTTGACAGAGCCAACTGTGTGTCAGACACCCTTCGGGTGTGCAGACACAAGGTTTCCGGCACGGGGAATGCGGTATCGCCGCCAGAACTTCCAGGTTGTGAGTGTAGTATACGTGATGATTTTATTGATGCCGGGGAAACGCATCAGGTAATGCAGCAGCTTATAACCGGTAAAGAAGAAGGCTATTGTTGCCGACCACCGAACAACAAAGTACAGCGATTCAAACGCTATTTGTGAATGATTAAACCATACAGCCACTATTTCGGTCATCTTTGCTGAGAGGTATGGATTCACAAGGGTGATAAGAATGAAAAGGAGTAAGAACACCATCGAATGGGCAGTTTCGATTGCGCGTTCGGGGCAGTAGTTCATGCATTTCATGCAGCTTTCGCAGGTAAATTTCCAATAGGGACGGTTATCCTGCAGTATTATTGAGCGTGTTGGGCATTGTTCCATACATAATCCGCAGTTGTTGCAGTTCGTATTGGCAATAAAAGTTTTGGCTATAATGAATCGGCCCACAAAATAATATCCGAAAGCAAGAGGCATTACCAGTAAATCCAATGGAAGGAGAAGGAACGATTTTAAGAATACCCGTTTTCCTGAGAAAAGCTGTGCTGCAAACTTAGTTGTCAACTTCTCATAATGAACCATCATCGAAATTATAACTTTTTTACGCAGGCCCGGATGGATGGATATCCAGTTTGAAGGCAGGTCGACGGGATACATGGCTCGTATTTTATAGCCTTTAAACAGCATGATGAGAGCGGGGAAATACATCGCAATTCCGCTAAGTCCCGGCAGGAATAACTTCGAAAGCTTTATACCCGCCCGGGTGTTGCCAATAAACACATCCGAACCTTTTAAAATACTGAACCGAACCAGAAATGCAAGCATGGAATGAGGCATGTTGAAACCATGCGTTGCCGAGAAAAAACCGATCAGGGTGTTGCCTTTAAAATCAGCTGTATTTTCGGGATTGAACTGATGAAAGGAAGCTATGTGCGTTTTCATGCCCCGGTTTTGGGCTTCCTTCACTATCCACTCCGATACCTGCTTCGAGTTTCCGGTTCCCGAATAATATATCAGCAATAAATTATCGTAGCGTTTCTGCATTTAGGCTTGCCTTTATTCTGCTTAACAAACTGATAGCGGCTCAGTATATGTATAATTTATATCTGTCATCCATCCTTTGCCCGAACCGGACTCTTTTCCGCATATAGCAAATTTACTCAATCATTGGCAGGATTGATACGTTCTGATAAAAAACAAGTGTATCTTTTTTCTCATTTAAGATTTTTAAGTACTTCATAAAGTTGCCAGAGAAAAACAGCCACTAAGGCTCAAAGCCACGAAAAAACCACTAATTCTGACGGCATTGCTTTAATTAAGTTGAGCTTTGAAATAAAGCATATTTAATGGCAGAAGGTTTATAAACTATATTGTAGCACACATGAATCTGAACTTTCTGAACTATTTAATTCCTGCATTTCTGCAGCGCAAACACGTTTGCATTTCTGTCAATAAATACTCTTTCTAAATTACCTGTTAATTGATTAACAGCTGGATAAAAAAATATAATTTTGCCGTATCAAATTGTTGGAATAAACGGATCAACATTATTTATAGTGTAAGGAAATGAATAAAATTAATGAACATCCAATTCTGGATGTACCTGTAAGCGAAAAGATCAATTTTAATTTTGAAGGAACAGCTGTTACCGGCGAAAAAGGGTTTACCATAGCAGCGGCACTGCACCAGGCCGGATTCCCGGTACACAGTCATAGTTTGTCGAATCGCGAGCGCAGCCTGGAGTGCGGCATTGGCAAATGTGGTGCCTGCGAGATGCTGGTCGACGGGCAGATCCGGCGTATTTGTATCACCAAAGTAGATCATGTAAAAGAGGTAAGTGAAATACCTCACGATTATTCGCCCGAAGCACGGGAAGTAAATACCCAAAAGCCGGTTGATGTCTATAAAACTACGGTTGCCATTATCGGGGCGGGACCAGCCGGCTTAGCCTGCCGTGAGGAATTACTCAGGCAGGGGGTCGATACTATTGTTATAGATAATAATGATAAAATAGGAGGACAGTTTCTGATGCAGACGCACCAGTTTTTCTTTTTCGAAAAGGAAAAGAAATTCGGTGGCATGCGCGGTTTTGATATCGCAAAAACACTGGCCGGCGACAGCCACGAAGGAATATTCCTTAACAGTACCGTTTGGGATCTGCTCGAAGGTAAAAGAATAGCCGTCAAGAATATTCTGACCGACGAAATATATTATGTGGATGCTGAATACCTGGTTGTGGCTACCGGTGCAGTTCCTTTTATGCCGACTTTCGAAAATGATGACTTGCCGGGGGTTTACACTGCTGCCGTTGTGCAGAAAATGATGAACAACGAGCTTACCCTGCTGGGTAAAAAAGTATTAACAGTTGGAGCCGGTAACATAGGGTATCTTACCTCGTATCAATTGATGCAGGCAGGAGCCGAGGTTAAAGCCATTATTGAGGCTCAGCCAATCGAAGGAGGCTTCCCGGTGCAGGCAAACCGTGTACGCCGCCTTGGCATCCCTGTTATGACCTCGCATATATTGCTGAAAGCTCTTCCGAACGAAGATAAAACCGGAATTATCGGTGCGGTTGTTGCCGAATGCAAAAACTTTGAAGCTGTTCCGGGGACCGAGCAGACTATCGACGGTATTGATGTAATCAACATCTGCACCGGTCTGGTTGCCGACGATCAGCTTATTATAAAAGGTAACGAGATTTTTGGCCGTAACTGCTTTGGGGCAGGTGATGCTATCCGCATTGGAGAAGGGACAAGTGCCGTATTGCGTGGCAACCAGGTTGCATATGAGATCCTGCAGGAAATGGGCGAAAATATTGACTACGATAAGTATCTGAACGTTTCGAAAGAATATATTGATTCGCAGCAGCACCCACACCGTGTGATCGAAGAGCCTTATAAGCCTTCGGCTGACCGTTTCAATGAAAAACCTTTTGTTCAGATTGACTGTCTATATGGATTTGCATGTAATCCATGCGAGTTTGCATGTCCACACGGAGCAATTACCAAAACATCAACCAGTACGGTTCCGCAGATAGATTTCGATAAATGTATAGGCTGCATGGATTGTGTTTATCAATGTCCCGGACTGGCCATTTTCGGATATGCTCCAAAAAAAGACTGGCTTTTTCTGCCTATTGAGTATTTTGCCGACGAAAAGAAAGAAGTATATCTCGTTGATAACCAGGGTAAAATACTGGGCAACGGAATTATTGAAAAAATACTCAAGAAGCCGAATAAAACTAATATTGCCCGGGTAAAGTCCATCGATATTCATGGCGAGGCATTGCTTGAAGTGCGGGGTTTTATTATAAAAGAAAATTACCCGGAAGCTGTTTTTATGAAACCGGCGGTTTATGAGCGTGGGCAAGAGATGTATGTATGCCATTGCGATGATGTAACCCTGGGTGAAATTGTGAATACCATTGGCGATCGCCGTTTTATTTCGGTTGATGAAATAAAGCATACCACGCGGCTTGGAATGGGCGCCTGTCGTGGCAAGCGCTGTATACGCAGGCTCAAACAGGTACTTCGGAACAAAGGAATCAGTGTTGTGGGCGATGCTACACCGCGTGGTCCGCTGAGCAACCAGCTGGCAATGGGTGAATTGTTTCCTAAAAATGTACGCGAAAATATCATTATTAATAACAGCAAAACTGCTCCACGAAAAGTGGAGGTGGAAGCCCTGATTGCAGGAGGAGGGATTGGAGGCAGTGCATTATTCCGTTATATGGCTGAGTCTGGGATGAAACCTGTTCTCATTAATTACGGACGCGGTGCTTCATGGCGTAATATTGCCGGTGGCCGGCCTGCGTTCAGTTTACCCGAAATTGCTGATATTGCCAGGCATAACCTCGAAATATTCAAGGAACTGCAAAAGATCCGTGATATTAATTTCCTTTCGACCCGTTATGTAAACTTTGCCCACGACGATGCCACCTTCAGGGCACTCGAAGATTCGCGTTCGTGGTCGGATGCATATATGGTTGATCCCAAAGACTACAAAAAAGAAATATCGCCCAATATCAATCCTAATCTGGGCAAACATTACCAGGCTGCTCTGATTACCCGCGATTGCTGGCAGGCAACTCCAGGCCGCGTAATCGACCTTATAAGGCGCATAGGCGTTGAAAAAGGCGGGAAAATTTATGAAGACTGTCAGCTGCTGGATGTAAGAAAAGAGAATGGAAAATATATTGTATTGGCCAAAGACCACGAAAAGAAGTATGTTGAATTCCACACACCGCATTTCGTTAATTCGTTAGGCCCTGAGGCAGATAAATTCTCGAAACAACTTGGTATAGAAACCGGTTTGTATCCTGTTAAACACCAGGCATTTATTACCCGCAGATTACCCAATATGGGTTTGAACGGGCAGCCACTCGATATGCTTATCGACCGCCGGAGGTATAAAGGATTCACTGCAGTGTATGGCCAGCAGTTGGGTGAAACAGGCCAGATTATCGGCTGTGCATCTCCGCAGCTCGAACCCATGGAAACGGACAAGAACCTGAAAATAAAT
>CAIJPI010000234.1 GCA_903822525.1 uncultured Bacteroidales bacterium
CATTTCAAAATGCAAACCGACTCGCTGACCGAGTTCGGGAAAGTTGAAGCATCAACAGATCAAGGCGTGAACTGGATAAACCTGATGACGCAAGACTCTGCCCTACAATTTACATGGCTTGAACCTAAGCCGGTTTTAACAGGCAGTTCCAATGGCTGGCAATATTTTTCGCTTGAGTTACGGTCGCTTACCTATATTTTTGGCTATTCGGATACATTGCTGTACCGTTTCACATTTATAAGCGACAGCATCGAAACCGGCAAAGCAGGCTGGATGCTCGACGATTTTCAGTTTATCGACGGGTGGGAAGGAATTGATGATAATTATTCGGACCATGTTGTTTCGATAGTACCCAATCCCACAACAGGCATTATCAAACTTAATTTTACATCAGAGCGAAAGCATAATCATATACAGGTTTTGAACACTTCAGGTCAGGTTGTATATAAAACATCTGATTACAGGGAAGACTATCTCAACCTCAGTCATTTGCAGCCCGGAGTTTATTTCATTCGGTACTCATCCGAAAACCAATCCTATACAGGAAAATTTATTCTCGTGAAATAAAAGATACTTCCACAGATAAAAATCTGTTGTATCAGTAGCGTTACGGAAGCCCAATTTGCCATTGAAACCGGGGCTTCTATAATCCACGAATTTCATGGTCCGGATTCAGCAAAAGCAAATTATTTTAGTTGAAGCGGTCAAAGGAGAATTCCATATATACATTTTTGTGTTTAGCATATTATTTCAAAGGTTAAACATTTTTTACTTTTTGTTGTTTTCAATTAGTATGAATTCAAAATTGTACTTTTACAGTCTAAAATCAGGTATTTATGATTTACATCACTCGTCGCGAACGCTTTAATGCAGCCCACAGGCTGTTCAGGCCGGAATACAGTGATGAACAAAATCTGGCTGTATTTGGCAAATGTTCGAATCCCAACTGGCACGGGCACAATTACACATTATATGTAACTGTTAAGGGAGAAGTAAATCCTGATACCGGGTTTTTAGTCAACCTGAAAGACCTGAGCGCTTTAATTGACCAGCATGTTATCGAAAAGCTTGACCACAGGAACATCAACCTCGAAGTTGATTTTATGGCAGGCAAATTAGCATCGACCGAGAACCTGGCTATTGGAATATGGGAAGTATTATCTGAACCTGTTTCTTCGTTGGGAGCTATACTGCACAGCATTAAACTTTACGAAACCGAAAATAACTTTGCCGAATACTTTGGAGGGTAAAAAGTATAAATAAATGCTTCTCTAATTAACAGAGGCTACTTATCATTCTCACACCAGCGCATTCTGCAGCATCCTGATCAAAGCCGGAGGGCATTACTTAATTTACTTTTTTTATTTTAAGCGTTTAAAACATGAGCAGCGAGATAGTAAAACCCATGATGATTGAGAATAACATGGACGATTACGAACTGAAAGACGGTTACGAGAAGCGGGATATCTACAATATGGGCACTATTAAAGAGCTGGCTTTTCATTATCATGAAATACTAAAGCTTATTGGGGAGAATCCTTCGCGCGAAGGGCTCGAAAAAACGCCGGAACGCGTGGCCAAAGCCATGCAGTTTCTTACCCACGGCTACGATCTTGATCCGGAGGAAATACTCCGTTCGGCCATGTTCAACGAAGACTATAAGCAAATGGTCATTGTTAAAGATATTGAATTGTATTCCATGTGTGAGCACCATATGATCCCGTTTTTCGGAAAAGCACATGTAGCCTATATTCCAAACGGACATATTGTGGGTTTGAGTAAAATCCCTCGTATTGTGGATGCATTTGCACGCAGGCTGCAGGTGCAGGAACGGCTTACAACCCAGATAAAGGATGCCATCAACAATACCCTTAAGCCTTTAGGCGTTGCCGTTGTAATCGAAGCTCAGCATATGTGTATGAGTATGCGTGGGATTCAAAAACAGAACTCGGTTACTACTACTTCCGATTTTACAGGAGCTTTCCTGGTTGATAAAACCAGGGCCGAATTTATACACCTGATTGGGAGCAGGCTGCACTAAAAAACGGTTTTTGCAGATTTCCGGAAACAAGAAATTTCTTTACAGGAATCTACTCTCTGCAGCATAGCCAGGGTTGATGCGGCATCTGTTGCTCAGTATAGAAGTTGGCAGATGACGGCTTTTTTATACCTTTGTCCCTTCATAAACGAAAATAAAATCAATGAAAGCTTATGTTTTTCCCGGACAGGGAGCACAGTTTGTTGGAATGGGCAAAGATTTATATGATACCCATTCGCTGGCAAAAGAAATGTTTGAAAAAGCCAACGAAATTCTTGGTTTCAGAATTACCGACCTTATGTTTGCCGGTACCGATGAGGACCTGCGCCAGACACGTGTTACCCAACCCGCTATTTTCCTGCATTCGGTAATATTAGCCGCTACCCTTCCTGAATTTAAACCTGACATGGTTGCCGGTCACTCGCTTGGCGAATTTTCGGCCCTGGTTGCCAACAAAGCATTATCATTTGAGGACGGTCTCCGCCTGGTATATGCCCGCGCTATGGCCATGCAGAAAGCGTGTGAAGCCGAACCAAGTACGATGGCAGCCATTTTGGGGCTTGATGATGCCAAAACCGAAGAAGTACTGGCCGGTATTGACGAAATTGTTGTACCCGCAAATTATAACAGTCCTGGACAGCTGGTAATTTCCGGTTCGATGAAAGGAATTGAAATTGCCTGTGAAGCGTTGAAAGCTGCAGGTGCCAAACGGGCTTTACCTCTTAAAGTTGGCGGCGCTTTCCATTCGCCTTTGATGGAGCCTGCCCGCGTTGAACTAGCTGCAGCTATCGAAGCAACTACTTTCAGCACACCGGTTTGCCCTGTGTATCAAAACGTGGATGCAAAACCATATATCGATCCTTCCGACATAAAAACCAACCTGGTTGCTCAGCTTACTTCGCCGGTACGCTGGACACAAATCGTACAAAATATGGTTGCCGGCGGTGCAACTTCCTTTACTGAACTGGGACCTGGCAGTGTGCTGCAGGGACTGGTTAAAAAAATTGCTCCTGAGGTTGAAGCAAGCGGAATATAGATTTTAGTAACCTAATAAAAACACCCCGTATCAACATCGAAACGGGGTGTTTTTGTTATACGGGTATTTCTTATACTCAGGTATGTGAGAAATACGCATAAACTTTATAAATGGAATTGCCACGGAAGGGTAAATGATCCATCAGCAGATCAAGAACAGGGGGCTTTAAAACTATAGATTTTAAAAACAACCTGCCTGCCACACCTTTATCAGGCAGGTAGCAGACAGGTGTTCAATTTACACTCACTAAGAAAATACGTCAAAACAAAATATTGATGAGTTGGGGACTCAAAATTAAAGCTGATAAAAATATCGAAATACAAAAACGACAACTTCCATTTTAGCGTCAACATAATAATCACCAGGTTCTTTATGCGTGATGGGTAAAAATTCTAACTGGTTTAGTTTTCAGATCAATTTGTCATACTTGTGCAGGGTGTCATGTGCCGGATTCCAGATTCCAGATTCATTCTTTTTTTCCTTCATTATCAAAGAACGTATTACTCAAAATCTGATAGTAACAGCAGGAACTCACTTTTTCAAAGGCATCAGAACAATTCAAAGAAATTAAATTCAAATTTATGGACCCAGTTGATCCTATGTTTATTTTTTTCTTTCTGATGAACACTCAGAGAATATGTTCTGTGACGAAACCACATAGCCAGTGATGACAGTGAGATTGCAAACACGATCATAACTATCAGTAATATTGTATTGCCCAGTGAGTTGAAAAAATAAGCGAATGCTATAAATGCAATATTTACCAATAATAGTATCCTTGTGGTCTGCAAATGATTAAAGCCCAGTTCGAGAAGCAAATGGTGAATATGACGCCGGTCAGCTTTAAATGGGCTTACCCCCCTGAAAATGCGGATAGCGAAAACCCTGAGTGTGTCGAACATAGGGATAATTAGAACAGCGAATGAAAAAGCAGGTCCGCTGGCAAAATGAACCGGTGCCCAAGGTGATGTATTCATTTCGTTGAACCGGAATACGAGAATAGTCATGGCAAAGCCCAGTATCAGAGAGCCGGAATCGCCCATAAATATCTTATTCTTTCCACCGTAAACATTAAAAAAGTAAAATGGGATAATAGCTCCAAGAATAATGAAAGCCAGAATTGCAAACTCCCATTCATTACAAGCCAGGAAATAGCTGCCAAAAACAGCTGCTGCCAGCATGACAATGGAAGCTGCAAGCCCGTCGACGCCATCTATTAGGTTCAGGGAATTTATAATAACAATGCCGGCAAATAATGAAAGCATAACGCTCAACGGATAGCTAAGCTCTCCGATATTAAAAATACCTTGTAAATTACATAGCCTGATATCACCAATAACAATAAGAATAAATAATGCAAGAATTTCGACAGCAAGTTTTTTCCAGGGTGAAATATTGAGCAGGTCATCTTTCATCCCGATAAAGAATATCAGGGTAAACCCGGCCATAATAGGAGGAAGAGAAGTAAGACTGCTGGAAACACCTCCTCCGTTTAATCCACAGGTATTGATAAAAACCATTCCAACAGATAATATTGTAGCATAAATTCCTAATCCGCCTAATGTAGGCACAGCTGTTGAATGATTATGCCTCTCATCGGGCACATCAAATAATTTTTTAGCTTTTGCAATCCTCACAATTACAGGTGTTGCATACATGTTAAAAGCCACAGCAAAAACCAATGCCGCAATTAACCGGAATTGCGGATCAAAAAAATGAAAATAAAAGTTATTGAAAGTCTGCATAATGAAAGTCTGGTATCGCTGACAGGCTATTGGCTCAGTAGCATGAAAATATATGTGACGCTAAAACTTTAAAAATGATCGGGTTATATTTCAACACCATGATTCGAATCTATCAGATCTTTGAAACAATCACCCGCTTTATGAAACTCATTGTATCTATTCTGGTACTGCTAAGATTTTATTTGGTAGTTAATAATAATCATACAAGAAATGTAAAGCAAAATTCCTGGTAAATCATGCCCGCTGAATAATCCTGTGAGGATGGTTTAGCAAGAATACCTGCTTAACTGCATGATGCCTTATGCGGCTTTAGCGGTTAATCCGATGGCTTCGGCATACTTCAGGTATGTTTCAACTGAAGCTACTACGATCCTTGCTTCGATTGCAAGAAGTTCGATACCTACGAGTGAAACTCTTACCCATGCATCAACTACGACACCTTTGTCGAGGATACGGTCAATAACCTCCACGAGGCTCGATGATCCGATGGTTTTTTCTAC
>CAIJPI010000235.1 GCA_903822525.1 uncultured Bacteroidales bacterium
ACGCATACCGTCGTAATGATGGTGTTTTGGTGGTACCTATCGGATGCCTTAGGGAATAAGCAGAATAGCAATTGGCAATAATATTACTCGCAAACGGCAGAAAACAGGACAAGCGGGAACGGAGGTGTCCTATCTGAGGAATGGAATTTTATATTCGTTTGCCAAATGAAAACTACCACCTGAGTATTTCTTCAACGGCATCGAAAACATTAGCTTAAAAGCATAAAGAAGCCTGGCAAATACTCAGGCTATTGTTTTATAACTTTGGCACACATTACCTTGTCAGGGCTTATTATTTTCACCGTGTACAATCCGGCAGCCCAGGTGCTTGTATTGATAATGGCAGAATGAAAACCTTTAGAGAGTGGTTTCAGAATTCTTCCGTCAGGGCTACAAATTTCATATTCGAAAGCGTTAGCGGCCGAAAGGATCAGCCTGTCAGAAACCGGGTTCGGGAAAATACTGATACCGGCAGGATCGCTCTTTTCATTGTCAACATTCAGAATAGTAAAAATCTGCTCGTACGAAAAAGGCGATGCCGCAAAGGTATGGTCGATGGCCTGAACGCTCCAGAAATAGGTCCCATCGGGAAGGTTGACCACCCAGTCGGTATTGCTGCCTGTGTTTCCGGCCTGTGGCAATAAACGCATACCGCTTGCTGGATCGGCCATAGCCGCGAGAACATCCTGCGCGCCAGTGGAAGTGCCAATACGCAGATTGTATGTCAGCCCGTCGGGAGGGGTGTGATCATCGGTCGATTTATTCCATCCCAGGGTTACAGCATGCCTGTCAATATACATGCTTAACCCATCCGGTTCGGCGGGAGGCATATTTATTGAAAAAACGTTACTTCCCAGGTCATTCGAATATAGTCGGGTAATGGCAGTTCCAGCCTCGTTAATGCCGGATAATAGTATATCGGCATCGCCATCGTTATCATAATCACCCCAGGCGGCCGAACCTCTTTCGGCTCCGTCGAGCGGAGCACCTATATCCGAAAACAAGGAGTTGCCATTATTACGGTACACTATACTGGAAAATATTCCGCAGCCGGCATTCTGGCCAGTGAGTAAAATATCAGCATCCCCATCATTGTCGTAATCGCCCCAGGCGGCAGTTCCCAGCGCCGCACCGAGCAATCCGGGGTAAATATTTACAAATTCCATAAGCCCCAGGTTCTCAAAGATAGCAGTCTTAGGCTCCAGGTATTCGTTAAATCC
Source organism: uncultured Bacteroidales bacterium (assembly GCA_903822525.1). Lineage (GTDB taxonomy): Bacteria > Bacteroidota > Bacteroidia > Bacteroidales > UBA4417 > UBA4417. The sequence continues at coordinate 1,221 of CAIJPI010000235.1, forward strand.
GGTAATCAGCAGATCAGGATCGTCATCTCCATCAAAATCGCGCCATGAGGAAGACCCGCCTGCTAAAGGCGTGATACCAGCCTGTGGCATTTCGGTAAATTGTCCTCCGGTGTTCTGATATATGGCTGAAATTAATATTCCACCCAGGTCGCCCATAACAAAAACATCCAGGTCACCGTCGTTATCAAAATCGCCCCAGTCGACCCAACAGTTTGATACAGCAGGAAATACCGAATTAATGACTGTAAAAAGACCGGCCTGGTTATTAAAAATCCTGCAACTGTATGCACCGGCAATCAGAATATCGAGATCTCCGTCACCATCATAATCGCCCCAGGCAACAGCGCCATCCGATCCAATATCGGGTAAACCAGCTTCCAGTTGTGTAAAAGCACCATTTGAATTCTGATAAATATAGGTTTTTGAATTGCTGCTATTCCTCCCGCATGCAATAATATCAAGATCGCCATCATTGTCGTAATCGCCCCAGGCAACCGAGCTATTGTATATTCCGGTCAAACCGGCATTTATATTAACAAACTCACCTGCATCATTCCTGTATATGGAAGCAACATAAGGTCCGCTTCCGTGATCGCCGGTTAGCAGAACATCGAGATCCCCATCCTTGTCATAATCGCCCCAGGCTACCGAACTGCGGCCCACGCTTACCATTCCTCCATCAACCAGGGTGAACCCCTGTGAAAAGGATGTAATGCCCGTAAGAGCAACGAAACTCAGTATCAGAAGCTTTGTTCTCATGGTTTACCAATTGTTTTATGCCGTGTGATTTTTATCCGCGAAAATCAATCCTCTACAACATCATTCTGATGCTCGATAATGTACTTTCTCTCTGCATCATTCCTGAATTCGTTATGCCTGATGTGCCCCCCGGTGCGGCCGGTATATACCATTGCTGCTGAACCTAAGAATGAAAGAACCAGGGACATTATGACAAGAAAGCGGAAATAGCCTTCTTTTTTCCACATGCTGAATAGTGTAAGGGCAGCTATTAATCCGGCCGGAAAAACCACGTACATCGAAACAGTTGCTATGTTTTCATGTCTGCTGATCAGACTCCGGGCAACATCAGGAAGATTTCTTACAGCTACTTCGGCAGAATCGCCGGTCATATAAGCAATTATAGCAACTAATGTTGCGAAGACAACTGTCCCTAGTCCACTGATTTGGATCCCCTGGTTTTTGAAAAGCACTCCGGCAAGCAAAAGCATGGTACCGATTAACATGCCGATTATCGGAAAATGATTGATAACCAGATGGAAGTATGCCCAGTTCATAAATGTATTTTGTGATTGGTTACTATTAAATATTTTGTTTCTACTGCCAGTTTAGTGGGTGAATTCAAAATGCCGGAAGTCCGAAGACAGAAGTCGTCATGAGTGCTTCCGACTTCTGTCTTCGGTCTTCTCGCCTTCTGGTAGTAATTCAAGCTATTTTATTCCATTCTTTTTATTGTAGGCTGCTATGCCATCGTCGAGGAATTTTATATAAGAAGGTTTATCCAGATCGTAGGCATGGGGTTTAACAAGCAGGTTACCTTCGCCATCCAGAATTACATAATACGGCTGGGCATTGGCTCCGAATTTTTCAATCTGAATTTCCGTATTTTTCTTACCCAGCAGTTTTACTTCCTTGCCTGCTTTATTAACATACCAGTTTGCCTCAGGCATTTCAATTACCTTATCGTCCACATACAGTGCCACCATGATAAAATCTTCGCGCAGGCGTTTCAACACCCGTGGATCGCTCCATACGCGGTTTTCCATTTCACGGCAATTGGTGCAGCCATGTCCGGTAAAATCAACAAAGACAGGCTTTTTCAGAACTTTAGATGCTTTTAAAGCCTCATCATAATCGAAATATCCTTTCAGCCCATGCGGCATTTTGAGCGCTGTATTGAGGTAGGATGGAGTAGCTGCAATATTTCCTTTATACTCAGCGCCTCCGCCGGCATTATCACGCACAATGGCTGTTACGTCAAAATCCTGCGTTTCCATTGGAGGCAGCCATCCTGAAATGCCTTTGAGAGGTGCTCCCCACAAGCCGGGCACCAGGTACATCACAAATGCAAAAGTTGCAATGATCAGCATCAGGCGTGGAAACGATTTAACCACAGGGTATTCGCTGTCGTGCGGAAACCTGATCTTTCCCATCAGGTAGAGTCCCATCATGGTGAAAATTACAATCCAGAATCCCAGGTATATTTCACGGTCGAGGATACCCCAATGGTAGGTTTGATCAGGGACATTAAGGAATTTCAATGCAAACGCAAGCTCAATAAATCCGAGCACTACTTTAACTGAATTAAGCCAGCCACCCGATTTAGGCATTTTATTTAGCCACTGCGGGAATAATGCAAACAACGTAAACGGAATGGCAAAGGCAAGTGAGAACCCGAGCATGCCAATTATAGGCTTTAGTATCTGCCCACCTACCGACTGAACCAGAATAGTTCCTACAATAGGGCCGGTACAGCTGAATGAAACCAGAACCAGGGTAAGCGCCATAAACACGGTTCCCATGGTACCGCCTTTATCTTCGGCCGACACCGATTTGTTAACCAACCAGTTAGGAAGAGTAATTTCGAAGTAACCGAAAAAAGAGGCCGCAAAAATCACAAAAATAAGGAAGAACAGTACGTTCGGAATCCAGTGGGTACTGATCCAGTTGCTGAATTCAGCACCGAACAGTACAGCGATTACGGTTCCGAATAAGGTATAAATTGCAATAATAGCAAGGCCATAGATAGATGCCTGAACTTTCCCGTTTTTACCCGATTTCATAAAATACGATACGGTCATTGGGATCATAGGAAACACGCAGGGAGTCAGGATGGCAACCAAACCGGCAGCAAAGGCAATGAGGAAAAACATCCAGAGTGGTGTTTTACCATCGTCCAAAGAACTGCTGACATCAGCTGCTGTGGTAACCTGAGCAACATCTGTTTTAAGAGTTGCTGCAGTATCTGTTGTTTTAACCTGTGCTGTATCAGCAGCAACAGCAGCTGCCTGTGCCACAAAGGTTTTCGAACCCGGTAAATCAAAACTGAAAGCTTTGTAATCGACAATACAGCTTTTATCATCGCAAGCCTGGAATTCAATTTCACCGCTAACATTAACCGGCTTATTGCTCTGGATTTTTATTTTTTGAGTAAATCCGGCTTCAGCCTGAAAATATTTAACCTTCATTTCGAACATATCATCATATTCTTCATGCGGTTTAGGCTCTTTCACTTTGCCTGTCAGCTGAAAACCCTTTGGCTTGCTGAATGTGAAAATCATCGCCCTGGGGCCATCGGGCGGGACTTCCTGCGAATACATATGCCAGGTAATATCAATTTTAGCAGTGAACTGCAATTCCGCAACTGTATCGTTGACGCGGACGGATTTGAACGACCATTTTACGGGTTCCTGAAGCTGCGAAAAAGCAGAAAATCCTACAAGGAGAGTAAGTAAAAAAGTAAGTAATACCGCTTTGCCGGCGCAAGAAGTTATCCTCTTCATAGTACTGATTTGATTAGGCGAGATGAAAGCAATGCCATTTATGGCAACTGACAAAATTAGAAATAATTACATAGGGAACTCCGACTTTATAACAGAATTCATTAAGAAAAAAATTGATGTGGCTCCAACTCCGGTGGGGTAATGAATTTAAGAAAGAAGATTTAATGCTAAATGTGCTTAACGCAAAGATTACCAAGGAGGCGCAAGTTGCCGCAGAGCCTATTCAAACACAACGTTTATTTGCGTAACCTGCGTATACCTTTGCGGTACTCTGCGGTTATATTTTTTATCTTAACTAAATGATAATGCAGAAGCGGGTGACTGAGGATACTCCGTTTTGTTGCGAAAAAATCAACTGAAAAGCAGGCAGCAACTACCTACAGGTGTTTCCGAATCTTTACTGTTATCGGTGCAGGAAATAACATATGCATTTTTTGTTTTCGGGCTGATGCGGAAACGGTTATCAATTCTTTTACCTATCACCCAAACAATATCGTTTCCCGAAAGAAGCAGCCATGTTTTTTCCTTATCGGCTAAGGAAATTTTCTGATCCACAAAAAAATCACTCAGCTTTTTCTTGCCTTTCAGTCCCAGAGGCATAAACCAATCGCCTCTTTCCCATTTCCGCAACTCCAATGGGAAGACTAATTTATCAAGGTCGAGACAGGCTATGGAGACTTTCCCCATCGGAAGATCGGCAACCTGGTCCGTTTCGTATGCACAAAGAGCAAGAGGGGATTCAATTTTCGTTATTCCCTTTTCAAGCCTGTATTTCTTTGCCGGTTCGGGCTCTGCAACTAATTCAGCCAGGGGTTGAATAATGAAATTTTCGCGATCGCGCAGCAGGCGATGGGTAGGCGAATAAAACACTTTGCCTGAAAATGTATCGAGTGAATGGACTATTTCTTTTACTACTGGAAAGGTGAATCCGTAGGGCTTCAACAATTCGAACAAATAGGTATCGTGTGGTTCGTACTCATAAACCCAATCGATCGAAATAAGAATACCTTCGGGTGTATGTTGCACCAAATCGGCAGTAATGCCGGCAATATGGTTGTTGAATATAGATTCGACATCACGCAGGTGGCTGATGCTTTCGTCAAGTTTAACGCTGAACTGGGGATTAATCTTGTAGAGCTCAGTCAGTACATCGAGGCGCAGCTTGTTGCGCAGGTATTTGCGGCTTTTATTCGAACGGTCGTCGCGCCATTCCATTTTCTGTTCCAGCGCGAATGCCATAATTTTTTCGCGTGTGGTAAACATCAACGGCCTGATAATTTTACCTTGTTTAGGCAAAATACCATGCATACCGCTGATACCGGTTCCACGCAATATATTGATAAAAAAAGTTTCGGCCTGGTCGTCGAGGTGATGGGCGGTAGCCACGAAACTGAATCCTTGTGCTTTCATGATTTCTTCGAACCATGCATACCGAAGATCACGGGCAGCCATCTGCACTGAAATCTTTTGTTCAGTTGCGTATTGCTTTGTGTTAAAATGTTTTATAAAAAGAGGGACGCCCATTTCCCGGGCAATATTCTGTACAAAAGTTTCGTCCCCATCTGATTCCTCACCCCTCAATTCAAAATTAACATGCGCAATGCCGAAGTCAAAACCGGCTTCCTTAAACAGCCTTACCATGGCTATTGAATCGACACCTCCGCTAACAGCTAATAAAATGCGATCAGTAGAATTGAATAGCGAAGCTGACTTTATATACGACTTAAATGCATGTAACATATGCACAAAAGTACATTAATTTTGAATTACAAGCTATCATTGATATTTAGAAGCTTTCTAAATATCAAAGCAGGCCAAATTATGAGTGCCCTCCAATAATTATCCGCATTATTTTTAAATTCAGAACAAAAAACCGGACAAGCTGCCAGGGAAAAAATTTGCGCCAGAAACGTGTGCCCGCTGTTGGAACCGGAGGATATGCTTCGTCTTTATATCCTTTTACTATATTTTTCTTTATCATTTTCTATAGATGTTGGGGTTGGGAGTTCAAAGGGTTCAAAGAGTTCAAAGGTTCAAGGGTTCAAAGGTTCAAGGGTTCAAGGGTTCAAAGGTTCAAGGGTTCAAGGGTTCAAGGGTTCAAGGGTTCAAGGGTTCAAGGGTTCAAAGGTTCAAAGGTTCAAGGGTTTCAGGGTTGAAAGATTGAGGAGAAAATCATGCCTTGTGAATTTTTCTGATAGCATAAACCACGGAGGCACGGAGAACACAAAGGGGCACTGAGGAATTTTTTGGGATCTTCCCC